>NZ_JBYNAH010000154.1:0-12901 GCF_059781815.1 Salipiger sp.
ATGCCGCTACGCGCCCGACACTTCCTGATGACTTTGGCAGGGGGCGATGCAGGGCCCCTTGCGCCGGCAACGCACCGGCAGGCGGGGGCCATGAGCGGATTAGAAATCGAGAACCTGTCCATGCGCTTCGACCTGCCCAATGGCAGCTCGGTACAGGCGCTGAAGGACGTGTCGCTGCATCTGGCCGAGGGCGAGCTGCTCTCGGTGCTCGGCCCCTCGGGCTGCGGCAAGACCACGCTTCTCAACATCGTGGCGGGCTTTCTCGCCCCCACCGAGGGCCAGATCCGGCTCAACGGCCACAGCGTCACCGGCCCCGCCGCCGAGCGCGGCATGGTGTTCCAGCAGGGCGCGCTCTTCGAGTGGATGAACGTGCGCGAGAACGTCGCCTTCGGCCCGCGCATGGCCGGCAAGCGCGAGCGTGACTGGGCCGGCACCGTCGATCACCTGCTCGAGGTGGTGGGCCTCAAGGACTTCAAGGAAAAGGCGGTCTACGAGCTTTCGGGCGGCATGCAGCAGCGCGTGGCACTGGCCCGCTGCCTGGCCAACGATCCCGACGTGATCCTGATGGACGAGCCGCTCGGCGCGCTCGACGCGCTGACCCGCGAGAAGATGCAGAGCCTCGTGCTGAAGCTCTGGAAGGAGACCGGCAAGACCATCATCCTGATCACGCACTCGGTCGAGGAGGCGCTGCTTCTGGGCGAGCGGCTGCTGGTCATGGCGCCGCGCCCGGGCCGCATCCACAAGGAATACCGTCTGCCCTTCGCCGATCTTGGCGTGGGCGAGGATCTGCGCACGGTCAAGAAACACCCCGAGTTCGGTCGCACCCGCGAAGAGATCCTCGGCATGATCTGGGACATGGAAGAGGAAATCATGGGCCGCACGGAGGAGACGCAATGATCGTCCTGCTGATCTATGTCGCGATCTTCGTGGCTTCGTTCTTCCTCGTGAAGCTTCTGGTGCACAAGACCACGCGCGATTTCACCGCCCGCAAGACCGTCACCTTCGGCGACGAGAGCGCGGTGCGCCCGAACCGCATCGCCAGCGTGATCTCGGTGCTGACCATCTTCCTGCTCTGGGGCGCCTTCACCGGCTCGAACTGGGTGCCGGGCTTCCTGCACGCGCCGGGCCCCTTCGTGGGCGACGCGAGCTTCACCTACACCGCCGAGGCCGAGGGCGTGGCGCCTGACGATGCCACCGTGACCGTCCGGGTCTTTCCGGTGGGCGAGGAGGTCGAGGCGCCCGAGGTCGACCCCGGCGAGGGCTGGGCCAAGGATGACAGCGAGACCGTGGGGGCGTGGCGCTCTGGGCTGATCCGGGTCGATCGCAACGACGAGTATGGCCGCGACGCGGGCCACACGGTGGTGGCGGTCAATGGCGAGCCCATTGTGCCGGGCGGCGAGGTCATCACCGAGTTCGGCCGCGTCGGCATGTCGCCCAAGGGCACCTTGAATTTCGAGCCCCGCAAGGGCTGGCAGATGGAGCCGATCTGGCTGCCGCCGCCCGAGGCGGTTCTGGCGCGGCTGCGCGACATCGCCCGCGACGGCTACCGCGACAGCACGCTCTGGGAGCATCTCGGCTGGTCGCTGTTCCGGGTCATCGCGGGCTTCTTCTTCGGCGCGCTGATCGGCATCCCGCTGGGCTATGCCATGGGCCTCAGCGACTGGTTCCGCGGCTGGTTCGATCCGATCGTCGAGTTCATGCGCCCGGTGCCGCCGCTGGCGCTGATCCCGCTGGTGATCATCTGGGCCGGTATCGGCGAGGTCGGCAAGATCATCCTGCTGTTCCTCGCGGCGCTCTGGATCATGGCCATCGCGGCGCGCTCGGGGGTCTCGGGCGTGAAGATCTCCAAGGTCCACGCGGCCTATTCGCTGGGCGCGTCCAAGGCGCAGATCATGCGCCATGTCATCGTGCCGAACTCTCTACCCGAGATCTTCACCGGCGCGCGGGTGGCGATGGGCGTGTGCTGGGGCACCGTGGTGGCCGCCGAGCTCGTCGCCGCCGAGAAGGGGGCGGGCATGATGATCATGGTGGCCTCGAAGTTCCAGCTCACCGACATCGTGATCATGGGGATCATCCTGATCGGCGTCATCGGTTTCGGCATCGATATCCTGATGCGGCTGGCCGAGAAGGCGCTGGTGCCGTGGAAGGGCCGGGGCTGAGGCAACGCGCTGAAGCGGGGCGGTTCGCCGGCCCGCCGCCCGCCCTGGCAATCGCGCAGTCTGTGGGCGCGACGGTTATTCGCCGCCGAATTGCTGCATCAGCGCCCCGACCTGGTCGTCGAGCCAGAGCCGGGCGGTGTCGATCTGGCCGACATAGGCATCCAGAAGCGGCGTCGATCCGGGGAACATCTCGGCGATCGTCGGCGCGAGCAGGTAAAGCGCCACCGCGACGATGGCGAGCGCGATCACCAGCCGGAAGCCCCGGCTGAAGCCGCGGCTCTCGGCCTCGTCTTCTTCCTCGACGGCAGCGCGGCCCTGCGGCGTCTCCATGCTGCGGCGCTCGGAGGAGGCGCGCAGCGTCTGGTTGATCTCTTCGATATCCGGCAGAAGCTCGCGCCGCGAGCTGGCGGCCGCGGCCGCCGCCACGACATCGGGCGCCGGGGCCGGGGGAGGGGCCGGCTCCGGCTCGGGAGCGGCGGTCGGTTCGTCGACGAAGGCGAAGGTCTCGTCTTCGTCCTCCTCCTCGCCGCGCATCCGCGCCATGCGCTCTCGCGCCTCCCGCGAGCGGCGGGCGGCCTCGTCCTCGGCCGGGGCGGTCAGGCCCAGCTCGGGCTGGCTTTCGATGGTTCCACCCTCGGCGGCGCGGCGGCGGGCCTCGCGCTCGGCTTCTTCGCGCAGCACTTCGGCGACCGAGGGGTCGAGCTCGCGCCGCGGGCGGGCAGGGCGTTGCGGGGCCGGCTCGGGCTCGGGTTCCGGCTCTGCGTCAAGCTCCTCATCGACCTCATCGGGCTCTTCGAACTCCGCCTCGAAATCGTCCTCTGGCTCAGGCTCGGCAGCCGCAGCGGGGGCCTCTTCGGGCTCCAGCTCGGGCTGCCAGTCCTCGTCGGGCAGCGCGCGGCCAAGTTCCTGCGCGAGCTCAGGGTCGTCGTCGGGATGGGCCTGGAACCAGGTGTGACCGCAATTCGAGCATTGCACATCGCGCCCGCCCTCGGGGATGACGTTCGTGGGTACTTCGTATTGTGCGCCGCAATTCGGGCATATCAGCCGCATCTGGTCCCCATATGCTGCCAAGGGTCTGCTGGTCCTTGTTGGATCACAATAAGTTACCGCCAGAGGCCGCGAAAGCCTCTTTTCCCAAACACCTGCGGATTGCATCTGCGCCGCGGCTCATGCACAACAGGGGCTGATTTCCGGATGGTGAGACAAGCGTGATCGAGCTCGACAATGTGGCCTACAGCTATGGCGGCGGAGAGCTCCTGTCCGAGCTGTCGCTGCAGCTTGCGCCCGGGTCCTTCCACTTCCTGACCGGCCCGTCGGGCACCGGCAAGACGACGCTGCTCAAGCTCTGCTACGGTGCCCTGCGCCCGACCGCCGGGCAGGCGCGCCTCTTCGGCACCGATGTGCGCGAGATGGACCGCGATGCCATCGCCATGAGCCGCCGCCGCATCGGCGTGGTGCATCAGGATTGCCAGTTCCTCGATCATCTGACCGTGGCCGAGAATGTCGGGCTGCCATTGACCGTCGCCGGCGAGCCGATCCCGGCGCAGGACCAGAACCTGCAGGAGCTGCTGGGCTGGGTCGGGCTGACCTCGCGCGCCAGCGCGCTGCCGCCGGAGCTGTCGGGCGGCGAGCGTCAGCGCGCGGCGCTGGCCCGCGCGGTGATCATGTCGCCCGAGGTGGTGCTTGCCGACGAACCCACAGGCAACGTCGACTGGGAGATGTCGCAGCGCCTGCTGCGGCTGCTGATCGAGCTCAACCGGATGGGGGTCACCGTGCTGATCGCCACCCACGACCTGCAGCTCATCCGCGCCGCCAAGAGCCAGGTGCAGGCGCGGGTGCTGCGCATCGTCAATCGCAAGCTGCAATCGGCGGGGGCGGATCTGTGAGGATTTCCCTGCACACGCTCAGCGCGCTCGGCCGCGGCGACAAGGCCGCCGACCGCGTTGTGCCGCCCACCGGCTTCACCGCCCGGCTGACGCTTTTCGTCTCGGGCGCCATGGCCTTCCTCGCGGTCTTTGCGCTGGCGTTGTCGCTGGCGGCGGGGCGTCTGGCGACAAGCTGGGGCGAGGAGCTGGCGCGGGCCTCGACGGTGCGGATCTCGGCCCCCGCCGGGCAGGTGGCGACACAGACCGAAGCGGCGTTGCGCCTGTTGCAGCAGACCCCGGGCGTGGCCTCGGCGCGGGCGCTGAGCGAGGCCGAGCAGCAGGCGCTGCTCGAGCCGTGGTTCGGCCCCGACCTTTCGGTGGCGGAACTGCCGGTGCCGCAGCTCATCGAGGTGACCGAAACGCCGGACGGCTACGACGCCGCCGGCCTGCGCCTGCGGCTGCAGGCCGAGGTGCCGGGCGCCGTGCTCGACGATCACGCGCGCTGGCGCAAGCCGCTGGTGGCGGCGGCGGCGCGGCTGAAGATGCTGGGCTGGATCTCGGGGCTGCTCATCGCGGCGGCGGTGGGCGCGATGGTGACGCTGGCCGCCAACGCGGCGCTCTCGGCCAATGCGCAGGTCATCGCGGTGCTGCGCCTTGTGGGTGCCACCGATGCCTATATCGCGCGCGCCTTCGTGCGCCGCTTCACCCTGCGGGCGCTGACCGGCGCCGCTGCCGGCACCGTGCTGGGGGTTGCTGCCGTGGCGCTGCTGCCGAGCGGTGGCGAGACGGCGGGCTTCCTGACCGGGCTGAGCTTCCGCGGCTGGCACTGGGGCATTCCGGTGCTGGTGCCGCTGCTTGCCGCCGCGGTGGCCTTCGCCGCAACCGCTGTGGCCGCGCGCCGTGTTCTTGGAGGATTGAGCTGATGGCTTACGCGCTGCAATGGCTGCGCTCGCTGGTGTTCCTGGTGGCGATCTATGGCGGGATGGCGGTGATCGGCATCCTGTTCTTCCCGTGGGCGATGCTGTCGCGCAACGGGGCCCGCGCCGCCTGCCTGACCTGGTGTCGCTGGGTGCGCTGGACCGCCGCCTGGATGGTCGGGCTGAAGACCGAGGTGCGCGGCACGCCACCGCAAGGCGAGGTGATCGTCGCCGCCAAGCACCAGAGCTTCCTCGACATCATCCTGATCTTCGGTGCCGTGCCGGCGGGCAAGTTCATCATGAAGCGCGAACTGCTCTGGGCGCCGGTGCTGGGGCAATACGCCCTGCGCATCGGCTGCGTTCCGGTGAATCGCGGCAAGCGCGGCGCGGCGATCACCAAGATGCTCAAGGATGTGGACCGCGGCGCGATCGAGCCCGGGCAGCTGATCATCTATCCGCAGGGCACCCGCGTCGCCCCGGGCGTCAAGGCACCTTACAAGGTCGGCGCGGCGCTGCTCTACCAGCAGACTGGTCAGCCCTGCGTGCCGGCGGCCACCAATGTGGGCCTGTTCTGGCCGCGCAAGGGCATCTACCGCAAGCCCGGCACCGCCGTTGTGGAATTCCTGCCGGTGATCGAACCCGGCCTGTCGAAACACGCTTTCCTGGCCCGGCTCGAGGAGGAGGTCGAGACCGCCAGCGAGGCCTTGCATCACGAGGTAACCCCAGATGCGCAGACTTGAAGACATCGCAGAACTCGAGGCGCTCTACGGGGCGCCGTCCGTCCCGGCGCTGCGCAAGGTGGCGCAGCGGCTGACCCCGGCCTACCGGCGCTGGATCGAGGCGGCGCGGTTCTGCGTGGTCTCCACCGTCGGCCCCAAAGGCACCGACGGCACCCCGCGCGGCGATGACGGCCCGGTGGTTCTGGAGCTTGACCCCGGCACGCTGGCGCTGCCCGACTGGCGCGGCAACAACCGGCTCGACAGCCTGCGCAACATCCTCGCCGACGGGCGCATCTCGCTGATGTTCATGGTGCCCGGCGACAACGTCGTGGTGCGGGTGAACGGCACCGCGTGGCTCACCGATGACGAGGCCCTGCGCGAGCGTTTCCGCCGCAAGTCGATGCTGCCGGCGACGGTGGCGGTGATCGAGATCGCGGAGGTCTATGCGCAATGCCCGAAGGCGCTTCTGCGCTCGGGGCTCTGGAAGCGCGACGACAGCGACGCGACGCCGAGCCTCGGCGAGATCCTCGCCGAGATGACCAGCGGCGAGATCGAGGCCGGCGCGTGGGAGCGGGACTATCCCGAGCGGGCGCGCAACACACTTTGGTGAGTGCGCAAATTATTTTCGGAACCGGGGAACGGACCCGGGGGGCAGCCACGTTTAACTTCTGAGTTTCATAATTCAGGAGTTTCCATGTCCGCCGATACCCCCCGCCCCACCCGCCGCGCCCTGCTTGCCGGTTTTGCCGCCTCTCCGGTCGTGGCGACCGGGATCGGCGTGTTTCCGAGCACGGCGCAGGCGCAGGCCAGTGCGGCGGGGCTGCTGACGCCGAATGTCTGCATGGTGATGCCAGAGGTCACCGAGGGGCCGTACTACCTCGACGAGCGCCTCCTGCGCGCCGACATCACCGAGGATCGCGAGGGCGTGCCGCTGCGGCTGCAGATGCAGGTGGTGACGGCGGATTGCCAGCCGGTGCCCAACGCGCGGGTCGATCTCTGGCATTGCGACGCGCAGGGCAATTACTCGGGCTATGCCACGCAGGGCAGCGAGGGCACCAACGACACCAGCGACGAGACCTTCCTGCGCGGCACCCAGACCACCGACGACAGCGGGCTGGTGAGCTTCGACACGATCTATCCCGGCTGGTACCGGGGCCGGACGACCCACATGCACTACAAGGTGTTTCTCGACGACACCACGGTGCTGACCAGCCAGATCTTCTTCCCCGATGCGCTGAGCCAGTATCTCTATCTCGCAGTGCCGCCTTATAACGACCGCTCGGCAGATCGCGATACCACCAACGGCAATGACGGCATCGCGCAGCAGGCGGGCGAGGGCGCCTTTGCCGCCATCCGCGAGCAGAAGGCGCGCTATGACGCGGCGCTGGTGGTGGGGATCGACCCGCAGGCGGAAAGCACCGAGGGCGCCATGGGGAACCCGGCCGGCGGGCCGCCTCCGGGCGGCACCCCGCCCGAGGGCATGGCCCCGCCGGAGGGCGGGCCGACCGGCGGCGGCGAGGCCGAGGTCTTCGTGCCGGGCCGCGACAGCTAAGCCTGTCAGGCAGCCGCCCCTGAGGGCCCCGACGAAAAAAGGCCCCCGCAGCGCGCTGCGGGGGCCTCTCTGTTTCGAGCGGGAACGCCGGATCAGGCGTGGATGGCGCCGTCGCCGCAGGCCAGAGCCGCCTCGCGCACCGCTTCCGAGAAGGTCGGGTGAGCGTGGCAGGTCAGCGCCAGATCCTCGGCGGAGCCACCATATTCCATCGCCACGCAGACCTCGTGGATCAGGTCGCCGGCCGCCGGGCCGATGATGTGGCAGCCGAGGATGCGGTCGGTTTCCTTGTCCGCCAGCAGCTTGACGAAGCCGTCACCGGCGAACACGGCCTTGGCCCGGCCATTGCCCATGAAGGAGAACTTGCCGACCTTGTAGGCGCGACCCTCTTCCTTGAGCTGGGCCTCGGTCTTGCCCACCGAGGCGACCTCGGGATGGGTGTAGATCACGCCCGGGATCACGTCGTAGTTCACGTGCCCATGCTTGCCGGCGATGACCTCGGCGCAGGCCATGCCCTCGTCCTCGGCCTTGTGGGCCAGCATCGGGCCCTCGATGGCGTCGCCGATGGCGTAGATGCCCTTGACGGAGGTCTGCCAGTGGCCGTTGGTGGCGATCTGGCCGCGCTTGGTCATCTCGACGCCGAGCGCCTCGAGGCCGAGCCCGTCGGTGAAGGGCTTGCGGCCGGTGGCCACGAGCACCACGTCGGCGTCGGCGCTGTGCTCGCTGTCATCCTTGCGCAGCTTGTAGGTCACCTTGGCCTTGGAGCCCTTGGTTTCGACTTTCGACACCGCGGCGCCGAGGGTGAATTTCAGACCCTGCTTGGACAGCAGCTTCTGCAGCGCGCGCTGCACCTCGGCATCCATGCCGGGGGTGATGGCGTCGAGGAACTCGATCACCTCGACCTCGGCGCCGAGACGCGCATAGACCGAGCCCATTTCGAGGCCGATCACGCCGGCGCCGATGACGATCATCTTCTTCGGTACCTTGGGCAGTTCGAGCGCGCCGGTCGAGGTCACCACGACCTTCTCGTCGATCTCGACCTCGGCGCCGGGCACCGAGGCGGCCTCGGAGCCGGAGGCGATGATGATGTTCTTGGCCTCGTGGACCTCGTCGCCGACCTTGACCTTGCCGGCCTCGGGGATCGAGCCCCAGCCCTTGAGCCAGTCGATCTTGTTCTTCTTGAACAGGAATTCGATGCCCTTGGTGTTCTGGCCGATGACGTCGTCCTTGTAGGCCAGCATCTGCTTCCAGTCGACCGAGGGCGCCTTGCCCTTGAGGCCCATGGCGGCGAAGTTGTGCTCGGCCTCGTGCAGCTGGTGGCTGGCGTGCAGCAGCGCCTTGGAGGGGATGCAGCCCACGTTCAGTCAGGTGCCGCCGAGGGTCTCGCGGCCCTCGACGCAAGCGGTCTTGAGGCCGAGCTGGGCGCAGCGGATGGCGGCAACGTAGCCGCCGGGGCCCGCGCCGATGACGATGACGTCGTATTGTGCCATGTGGTTTGTCCTTTCGTTGTCGTCTAGGCCGGGAGGGGCGCTGCCCCTCTGCGGCTGCGCCGCATTCACCCCGGGATATTTCAGGCCAGAAGAAGCCCCATCAGAAGAGTGCCGCCACCAGCATGACGGCGGTTGCGAAGAGCCCCACCGCCCAGATCAGCGAGCGCCAGGGCGTCCAGCCGAGCAGGTAGGCGGGGATGTAAAGCAGGCGGGCGCCGAGATAGGCCAGCGCGCAGAGCACGGTGAGGGCCGAGGTCTTGTCGGCATAGGTGACAGCGACCACGGCGATGGTGAAGAGGACGAGCCCTTCGAAATGGTTGTTCATCGCGCGCTGGGCGCGTGCGGCGCGGCCCTTGAGCTGGCGCGGCTCGTCGCGCGGCGAGGCGGCATACTTGCGGCCGACCTGGCGCTGGGCCAGCATCGAGAAGATCGCCATCTGGACGATCTGCAGCAGCGCGGCGAGGATGAGGGCGGTGAGCTCGGGGGTCATGGTCAGACGAGGCTCGCGAAGATCATGACGAAGCAGGCGATCAGGCCGGCGGTGAAGATGACCGAGCGCCACGGCACCCAGCCGAAGGCATAGGCGGTCAGGTAGAGGGCGCGGGCGGCGGCGAAGACCCAGGCCGCGATGGCGGTGAGCCAGCCATTGCTGCCGGTGAACTCGACCAGCACCACGGCGGTGATAAAGAGGCCGATATTCTCGGTGTGGTTGGCCAGCGCCCGGCGCAGGCGCTTGGCATGCTCGGAGAGCCGCGCGTCGAGCCCCTCGCGGGTGCCGGTGTTGCCGTCGCGACCGATATCCGCCTCGAGCGCGCGCTGCGACCAGAGCACCGCGGCGAGATGGATGAAAGCCGTTGCGGCGAGGGCGGCGAGCTCTGGCGTCATGCGGTCCTCAGCACATGCGAGGCGGCGGGGCCGTGGCCGAGCGCGGCGCTTTGCTCGAGCCAGCCCTTGGCCTTGGGCAGATCGTTGACGGAAAAAAGCAGCCAGTGGCCGGCGCCGCTCTCCTCGGTCCAGCGCTGCAGAAGGGTGAGGCCCGCATTGGCGCGGTTCTCGGCATCGCTGTCGAACTGCTGCTCGTCGAAGCTGGGGAAGTGAAGAAGAAGCTGCGTGGCCATGCTCAGGTCTCCGTTGTCGAGAAAATCGTGGACGGGGTCTTGAAGCTAGCGCGGGGACGGATGCCGGCGAGATGCCGGAACCCGGCCTTCGCATGGTCGATCTGTTCGCGGGCGCTGCGCGGCATCGGGCCTCTCCGAAAGGGGATCCCGGGCGGGACGGGCCCGCCCGGGGATCGGGATCAGAGATCCATCAGCAGGCGGCGCGGATCCTCGAGCGCTTCCTTGACGCGGACGAGGAAGGTCACGGCGCCCTTGCCGTCGACGATGCGGTGATCGTAGGAGAGCGCGAGGTACATCATCGGGCGGATCTTGATCTCGCCGTTGATGACCATCGGGCGGTCCTGGATCTTGTGCATGCCGAGGATGCCCGACTGCGGCGGGTTGAGGATCGGCGAGGACATCAGCGAGCCGTAGACACCCCCGTTGGAGATGGTGAAGGTGCCGCCCTGCATCTCGGCCATCGAGAGCTTGCCGTCACGGGCGCGCTTGCCCTTCTCGGCGATCTCGAGCTCGATCTCGGCAAAGGACTTGCTGTCGACATCGCGCAGCACCGGCACCACGAGGCCCTGCGGGGTGCCCGCGGCGATGCCCATGTGCACGAAGTTCTTGTAGACCACCTCGTTGCCGTCGATCTCGGCGTTGACCTCGGGGACTTCCTTGAGCGCGTGCACGCAGGCCTTGGTGAAGAAGGACATGAAGCCGAGACGGGCGCCGTGCTTCTTCTCGAACAGGTCCTTGTACTGCTTGCGCAGCGCCATCACCTCGGTCATGTCCACCTCGTTGTAGGTGGTGAGCATGGCGGCGGTGTTCTGCGCGTCCTTGAGGCGGCGCGCGATGGTCTGGCGCAGGCGGGTCATCTTGACGCGCTCTTCGCGGGCGGCGTCCTCGGCCGGGCTCGGCGCGCGCTGCGCCTGGGCCGGAGCAGCGGCGGCGGCCGGGGCCGACTTGGCGGCGGCGATCGCGGCGGAGACGTCTTCCTTCATCACGCGGCCATCCTTGCCGGTGCCCTTGACGGCGCTCGGGTCGAGGCCTGCTTCGGCCATGGCCTTCTTGGCCGAGGGCGCATCCTCGACGTCCTTGCCACCGGAGGCGGCAGGGGCTGCGGCCGGGGCGCTCGGGGCCGGGGCGGCGGCAGCGCCGGCACCGCTCGACATCACCGCGAGCTTGCCGCCGGCTTCCACCGTGGCGCCTTCCTCGGCGAGGATCTCGGTCAGGGTGCCGGAGGCCGGGGCGGGCACTTCGACGGAGACCTTGTCGGTCTCGAGTTCGCAGAGCATCTCGTCCTGCTCGACGCTGTCACCGACCTTCTTGAACCAGGTCGAGACGGTGGCCTCGGTGACCGACTCGCCCAGGGTCGGGACCATCACGTCGACCGGGGCGGCATCGCCGGAGGCCGGCGCGGCTTCGGACTTGGCCGCGGAGGGGCGCGGCTCGACCTCGGCGGAGCCTGCCTCGCCCGCCGGGGCGATGTTGGCGAGAAGGGCATCGACGCCGACGGTGTCGCCCTCGTTGGCGACGATGTCCTCGAGCACACCGGCCACCGGCGAGGGGACCTCGACGGTCACCTTGTCGGTTTCCAGTTCGCAGAGCATCTCGTCCACGTCAACGCTGTCGCCAGGCTTCTTGAACCAGGTGGCCACCGTTGCCTCGGTCACGGATTCCCCGAGCGTGGGGACGCGCACTTCGGTCGTCATAGTCTCAATTCCCTTCGATGGTCAGCGCCTCGTTCACGAGCGCTTCTTGTTGTGCCTTGTGCTGGCTGGCCAGACCCGTGGCGGGCGAAGCCGAGGTGGCGCGGCCCACGTAGACCGGCCGCTTGTGGGTGGCGTCGATACGCCCCAGCACCCATTCGATATTGGGCTCGATGAAGGTCCAGGCGCCTTGGTTCTTGGGCTCTTCCTGACACCAGATCATCTCTGCGCCCTTGAAGCGTTCCAGCTCCTTCACCAGGCTGAGCGCCGGGAAGGGATAGAACTGCTCGATGCGCAGGATGTAGACATCGTCGAGGCCACGGGCGTCGCGCTCTTCCAGCAGGTCGTAATAGACCTTGCCCGAGCACATCACGACGCGCTTGATCTCGGCATCGGGCTTCAGCTGGGTCTCCGAATGGCCCTTCTCGGCATCGTCCCAGAGCACCCGGTGGAAGCTCGAGCCGGTGACGAAATCCTTTGCATTCGAGACCGCCAGCTTGTGACGCAGGAGCGATTTCGGCGTCATCATGATCAGCGGCTTGCGGTAGCTGCGGTGCAGCTGGCGGCGCAGGATGTGGAAGTAGTTGGCCGGGGTCGAGCAGTTGGCGACGATCCAGTTGTCCTGGCCGCACATCTGCAGGAAGCGCTCGAGGCGGGCCGAGCTGTGCTCGGGGCCCTGGCCCTCGAAGCCGTGCGGCAGCAGGCAGACGAGGCCCGACATGCGCAGCCACTTGGATTCACCCGAGGACACGAACTGGTCGAACATGATCTGCGCGCCGTTGGCGAAATCGCCGAACTGCGCTTCCCAGAGCACCAGCGCGTTGGGCTCGGCCAGCGAGTAGCCATATTCGAAGCCGCAGACCGCGTATTCCGAAAGCGCCGAGTCGATGACCTCGTAGCGGGCCTGGCCCTCGCGGATGTTGTTGAGCGGGTAGTAGCGCTCTTCGTCGTCCTGGTTCACGAGGCCGGAATGGCGCTGCGAGAAGGTGCCGCGGGTGCTGTCCTGACCGGACAGGCGCACCGGGTAGCCCTCGGTGAGCAGCGAGCCGAAGGCGAGGCTTTCGGCGGTCGCCCAGTCGAAGCCCGCGCCGCTTTCGAACATCTTCTTGCGATGGTCGAGGAAGCGGCCGACGGTCTTGTGCAGCGGGAAGCCCTCGGGGACCGTGGTCAGGCCCTTGCCGATCTCTTCCATGGTCTCGGGCTTGATGGCGGTTTCGCCGCGCTGGTAGTTGCCCTCTTTCTGCTTGTCGAGATGCGACCAGCGGCCATCGAGCCAGTCGGCCTTGTTCGGCTTGAAGGTCTTGCCGGCCTCGAACTCCTCGTTGAGGTGGGCCTGGAAGGCGGCCTTCATGTCCTCGATCTCGCCCTCGGGGATCAGGCCATCCTTGACCAG
>NZ_JBYNAH010000155.1:0-12857 GCF_059781815.1 Salipiger sp.
ATAGTCCGGGCGCGGATAGACCAGCCGGGTCCACTCCGCCACGTCGGCGCTGTTGCGCAGCGCCTGAATGCCGCCGGCGGTGGCGCAGGCCCCGATGGCGACGAGGGTGCGGGACTGCGCGCGGATCTCCTTCAGTCGGTCGATGTCGCGCGGCGTGGTGACCGAGCCCTCGACCAGCGACAGGTCGTAGGGGCCGGGCAGAACCCGGCTCGAGGCCTCGGGGAAATGCGCGATCTCGATGCGGTCGGCGATGGCCAGAAGCGCGTCCTCGCAATCGAGGATGGAGAGCTGACAGCCGTCGCAGGAGGCGAATTTCCAGATCGCAAGGCTCGGGCGCGCCATGCTCAGACCTCCCGGAGGCCAAGCCGCCGCCGCACCCGGTCATAGCGGAAGACCGGGCCGTCGCGGCAGACAAAGTCGGGGCCGAACTGGCAATGGCCGCAATGGCCGGTGGCGCATTGCATGTTGCGCTCCATCGAGAGCCATATCTCGGCCTCCGGCACACCCAGCTGCGCGAGATCGGCGCAGCCGTGGCGCATCATGATCTCGGGCCCGCAGAGAAAGGCGCTGACATCGCCGGGGTCGATGCCGTCGAGCGCGCGGGCGAACTGGCTGGTGACAACCCCGACCGCGCCGGTCCAGTCGGGCCCGGCATGATCGACGCAGACCAGAAGCCGCAACGCCTGCGCGGCGGCCCAGCCGGCCAGCTGCCAGGCATAGAGGATCTCGCGCGGGGCGCGCGCGCCCACCACCAGCGTGAGGCTGCGGTAGCGCTCACGGCAGGCCAGTGCGCGGTAGAGCGCCGGGCGCAGCGGCGCGAGGCCGAGACCGCCGGCCACGAAGAGCAGATGCCGCCCCTGCGCCTCCTCCACCGGCCAGGGAGCGCCAAAGGACCCGCGCAGTCCGAGCATGTCGCCCGGCCCGGCCTCTGCCAGCGCCCGCGAAACCGCCCCGACGGCGCGGATCGTGTGCAGCAGCGTGTCGGGGCGCGACGGATCGCCCGAGACCGAGATCGGGATCTCGCCGACCCCGAAGGCGTAGAGCATGTTGAACTGGCCCGGCAGAAAGCCAAAACCCGCGCCGTCGGGGGCGCTCAGGCGCAGTGTGACCACGTCGTCGAGCTCGCGCAGGCGCTCGTCAACCCGCACCGGGCGCGGCCGCATGGGCCCGGGGAGGACCGCCTCAGCCCACATCGGCGCGATAGAGATCAAGGAGTTGCAGCCGCTGCGCGCGGATGCGCCCCGCGAGATGCGGCAGCCAGAGCTTGAACATCTGGTAGCCGAGCGCCGCGTTTTCCTCGCATTTGGCCAGCACGCAGCCCGCGTCGAGCGTGATCGCCGCCACGTCGCTCACCGCCCGCGCATCCGACATCGCGCGGCAGGGCGGCATCAGCCACGACCAGTCGACGATGTCGCCGGCATGCAGCGACTCGATGAGGATCGGACCGCGCCCCGGAGCCATCACCTCGAGCGCGGCGTCCCCCTGCCGCAGGATAACCACGCGATCTGCGGGCGCGCCCTCGCGGAAGATCAGCTCGCCGGCCCGGAAACGGGCGTTGCGGCCGCAGCCCGCGACCAGATCGAGCGCCGCGTCGTCGAAGCCCTCAAAGGCCGGGTGCGCGGACAGCGTCTCGCGGATGCCGTGCACTGTCATGGCTCTGCCCCCTCTTCCGCCATCAGCCGCCCGGCCTCGGCGACGATGTCGATGCCGACCGGGCACCACGTGATGCAGCGCCCGCAGCCGACACAGCCCGAGCTGTCGAACTGGTCGTGCCAATAGGACAGCTTGTGCGTCATCCACTGCCGGTAGCGCGCTGCGGGGCTGCTGCGCACTGGCCCTCCGTGGACGAAGCCGAAGTCCGGACTGAAGCAGCTGTCCCAGACCTGCCAGCGCTCGGCGTGATCGCCGGAGAGGTCGCTGACCTCGGTGACGTCCGAGCAGAAGCAGGTGGGACAGGCGAGCGTGCAGTTGGCGCAGGTCAGACAGCGCGTGGCGATCTCGGCCCAGACAGGCGACTCGAGCCTGTCTTTCAGCCCCTCGGCGATGCCCTCGGGCATCTGCCGGCTCTGGCTCTGCGCGGTGCGTTCGGAAATGGCGCGGGCGGCGACGCGCTGCTCTGGCCCCGCCGGCCGGCCCGCGAGGTCCGCGAGCACGCGCTCACCGGCCTCGGAGCCGCTCTCGAGCAGGAAGCGCGCGCCATGATCCGGGTCGAGTTCCGTCAGCGAAAGATCGAAGCCCGCCTCCGCCCGCGGGCCGGTTTGCATCGAGGCGCAGAAGCAGGTCGGAGCGCTCCGGGCGCAGTTCACCACGACGAGCAGGGTCTTCGACAGGCGGCGCGCAAAGTCGGGCTCGGGAAAGGCGCCGTCGGAGAAGACCCGCCCTTGCCGCTCGATCGCGGCCAGCTCGCAGGGCCGGACGCCGAAGAACACCGTGGGCGGCCACGGCTCCTCCGGCTCTTCGAAGCTCAGCCCATCGGCGCTGCGCGTCGCCGTCCAGAGCTTGCGCTTTGCCGGGAACAGCCACGCCTTCCAGCTGCCGGGGCCGACCACGTAGTCGAACCAGCGATCCGGGTCGCCGTCCTGCAGCCGGTACTGGCCCGGTGCCTGAATGTCGGTGCGGCCCCTAGGCAGGTCATCGGCGCTCTTGAGCGGCGCATAGGCGATGGCCCCGTCGATCTCGCGCGGGGCGATCACGCGCTCACCGCGCTCGAGGAACAGCCGCAGCAGGGCGCGCGGGTCGTCGATGAGCAGCAAGCGGGTCATGGGCAAGCGCCCCGGGCGCCCGGACAGAGGCAGGTCTTCCACATGGCCCGGCCCTCCCCTGCCGCCAACCATCGTTTCGCGTTGCCTTGCGTCTTGTCCCGAAGGGTTGACGATGTGCGCCGCGAAATCAACGCCTTCCTGCCGCGGGACATCGTCGCAGGACACGCGACGTTGCGCCCGCGCTCACGACCGGCGTGTCACGAGACCTCTTGCGCGCAGTCCGTCAGCGCCCCGCCGCAAGACAGCACCCCGCGCGCCTCGAGCGCGCGCAGCTCCGCCTCGCTGTAGCCAAGCGCCTCGCAGAGGACCTCTGCGGTGTCCGCCCCGAGCAGCGAGGGTGGCTGCGCTGGCGACGGCCCCTCGCCATCGAACTGGATCGGCCCGCGCACCAGCCGCAGCGGCCCGACCTCGGGATGCTCGACCGTCTCGATCAGGCCATGCGCGCTGACGTGCTCCTGCTCCAGCGCCTCGCCGATCGACAGGATCGGCGCGTTGGGCACGTCGAACTCGGTCAGCCGCGCGAGCCAGTATTCGGTCCCCTCCCCCGCCATCGCCGCATGGATCAACGGCTCGAGCATCGTGCGGTTCGCGAGCCGTGCCTCGTAGGCCGCGAAGCGGGGATCGTCGATCAGGTCGGCGCGGCCGATGCAGCGCGCGAAATTTTGCCAGAAACGCTCGGTCAGGCAGGCCACGATGACGTGGCCATCGGCGGTCGGGTAGGCGCCATAGGGCACGATGCTCGGATGCTGCGTCCCCACCGGCTGCGGGCTCTCGCCGCTGACGAAATAGATCTGCGACAGGTAGCCCTGCAGCGCGATCATGCTGTCGAGCATCGCGACCTCCACGTGCCGCCCCTGCCCGGTCACGTTGCGCTCGTGCAGCGCCGCGAGGAGACCGAAGAGCGAGAAGATGCTGCCCGCCATGTCCCCCAGCGGCAGGCCCAGCTTGTTGGGCGCCTGTCCCGGCTCGCGATTGACGCTCATCACCCCCGACAGCGCCTGCGCCACGATGTCGAAGGCGGGCTTGTCGCTATGCGGGCTGTTGGCGCCGAAGCCGGTGATCGAGGCGTAGATCAGCCGCTCGTTGCCCGCGCGCAAGGTCTCGTAGCCGAGACCCAGACGGTCCATGACGCCGGGGCGGAAATTCTCAAGCACGATGTCGCTGGTCGCCGCGAGCGCGCGCGCGATGCGCAGCCCGTCCTCGGACTTGAGATCGAGCGCGAGGCTCTTCTTGCTGCGGTTGAGCGCGATGTAGTAATGGCTCAGACCGCCCTGGAAGGGCGGGAAGTTGCGGGTGTCGTCGCCGCCGCCCATCGGCTCGATCTTGATGACCTCGGCACCGAGATCCGCCAGCACCATGCTGGCATAGGGCCCCGACAGGATGCGCGAGAAATCCAGCACCCGGAGGCCGGCAAGCGGACCACGGCGGGTCTGTGTCTGGTGCCCTGTCATGCGCTCGGTCCCCTTTTCATGCGTTTCAGGATCGCCGAGGCCGCCGCCACCGGCGCGCCACCGGCGCTCAGCGTCGCATCGACAAAGAGCAGCGAGCCGCCCGCGTGGCGCAGGCTGGTGCGGGTCTCGAGCAGATCCCCCTCGCGCGCGGCGCCGAGAAAGCGCGTGTCCATCTGCACCGTCACCGTCGGCTGTCGTTCAGCCGCCCGCCACGCGGTGAGCGCGACCGCCTGATCCAGCAGGCTGGTCAGCACGCCGCCATGCACCACCCCCAACGGGTTGAGGTGCCGCGCGCTCACCCGCAGCGCATAGACCTCCTCCTCGCCGCGCTCCAGCGGTCGCAGCAACGGCCCGATCTCGTTGATGAACCCCCCGACATTGATCGGTTTCCAGCCCTCGAGGCCGGCCTCCTCCTCACCCATCTCCAAGCTCCCCTCCTAGCTTCCTGCGTCGATCTGCAGATCCTGAACCTCGTCGCGCATGGCACACATGGCCTGCGCCAGCTTCGGGATCTCGCGGTCCTCCAGCCGCTCCGAGATTCCGATTGCCACCAGCGAGCGGATCATCCGCCCGTCGGCTCCGAACACCGGCACCGCGATCACCGTGACGCCGGAAATATAGCTGCCCCGGTCGAGCGCGTAACCTCGCGCACGCGCCTCCGCGACCTCCTCGAGCCAGTGCTCGAAGCTCGGCGGGTGATCCCAGACCAGCTTGTCGAACCGGGCGCGCAGGCTCTGTGGATCGGCCACGTTATGCGCTGCGAAGAGCCGCCCGGTGGCGCTGATCAGCGCCGGGAAGCGGCTGCCGAGATCGACCTGAAGCCGGAACGGCATGCTCGATTGCGACAGCGCCACCACGATCATCTGCCCCGGCTCTGCGAATTGGGTGGCGATGCTGGTGACCCCGAAAGCCTGCGACAGCTCCGAGAGCTTGGGCTGGATCAGCACCGAAAACGTGTTGCGCTGCAGCGCCGAGCGGGCCAGCGGCAGGATGCCCACGCCGATCGAATAGCGCTTGGTGGCCGAATCGAAATCCACCAGCCCCTCGTCCTGCAACACCCGTAGGATGTGCAGGCAGGTGCTCGGCACGAGCTCCAGCTCGCGCGCCATCGGGTTGACCCCGACAGGCTCCGCCGAGCGGGCCAGAAACCTCAATATCGCAAGGGCGCGCGTCACCGCGGGAACCGCCCGCTTGCTGCCTGATGATGCCTGTTCCGTGGTCATGTCCATCCTCGGTTTCGCCAGATTTCATTGCCTATATACAATAATAATAGCGTATTGACAATGATTGCCTGCGATCCCTACCGTTGTCAACGAACCGGATGCAGCGCCCCGCGCCGCTCCGACCCGCCAACGAGGAGGCACCCCCAGATGACCAGCCTTGTGGACTTCACGTCCTACGCCGACGCCCAGACGCATTACGCCAAGGACCGGCTGTGGGAGCTGTTCGACGGCACGCGGGAGCGCTTCAACATCGCCCACGAGTGCATCGACCGGCACGTGGAGGGCGACGCGGTGGCGCTGCGGGTGGCCCATGCAGATGGCCGCGACGAGATCATCACCTTCGAGGAGCTGTCGCGCCGGTCCTCGCAGATCGCGCATCACCTCGCCGGGCGCGGCATCGCCAAGGGCGACCGCGTGGCGGTGATGATCGAGCCGTCGCTGGCCTTCTACTGCGCGCTCTTCGGCGTCATAAAGGCCGGCGCGGTGGCGGTGCCGATGTTCTCGCTCTTCGGGCCCGACGGCATCCGCCTGCGGGTCGGCGATTGCCGCCCGAAGGTCTTCTTCACCAATGCCGAGAAGGCGCCCGAGGCGATCGAGGGCGGGGCGCAGAACGTCATCACCGTCGACGAGGCCTTCCTGTCGGGGCTCGACACCCTGCCCGCCCGTTTCGAATGGGACACCTCGGGCAACGATCTCGCGGTGCTGCAATACACCTCCGGCACCACCCGCGCCCTGCCGGCGGCGGTGCAGCACAGCCACCAGTCCATTGTCACGCTGATGGTCGCGGCGCTTTACGCCACCGGCATCCGCCCCGGCGACCGCTTCTTCTGCCCGTCCTCCCCGGCCTGGGGCCACGGGCTCTGGCACGGCACGCTGGCGCCGCTCGCCATGGGCGTCTCCACCGGCACCTTCAGCGGCAAGTTCGATCCGGTCCGGCTGCTGAAGGCGCTGCAGGATTTCCGCATCACCAACCTCACCGCCGCCGCCACCCATTACCGCATGATGCGCAATTCCGGCCAGGCCGAGCGCTTCAGCTACCAGTTCGACAAGCTCTCCTTCACCGGCGAGCCCATCGACAGCGAGACCGCCGCCTATGTCGAGCGGGTCTTCGGAACCAAGGTGCGCTCGATGTACGGCACCACCGAGATCGGCGTGATCATCGCCAATTATCCCGGCGCCGATGATCTCGAGGTGCGCGACGGCGCCATGGGCAAGGCGGTGCCGGGGGTCGAGGTCGAGGTGCAGCGCGCCGATGGCAGCCCCGCCGCGCCGGGCGAGACCGGCGAGCTGATGGTGCGCAAGCGCGGCCAGTGGTTCCCGACCAAGGATCTCGGCCGGGTCGACGAGGACGGCTATTTCTATCACGGCGGCCGGGCCGACGATGTCATCATCTCTGCCGGCTGGACAATCGGCGCGGTCGAGGTCGAGGACGCCATCCTGAGCCACCCGGCGGTGGCCGAATGCGGCGTCATCGGCGCCCCCGACCCGGTGCGCGGCCTGATCGTCAAGGCCCACATCATCCTCAAGCGGGCCGCCCCGCCCGAGGGCGCCGAGGCCGAGCGCCTCGTGCAGGACATCCAGGATCACGTCCGCGCCCGGCTCGCCCGCCACGAATACCCCCGCCAGATCGTCTTCGTCAGCGAGCTGCCGAAGACCCCGGCCGGCAAGGTCAACCGCAAGATCCTGCGCGACCGCGAAGCCAAAGCCATCGAGACCGCGGAGTGATCCGCCCCGCCAAAGACGTTCGAGGAGAGACGTAGATGAACGACATGACCCAGAGGAAATTCCCCAAGATCACCCAGGAGGGGCTCGACGACCTGCGCCAGCGGGTCGGGGTGAAGATCGAGAAGACCGTGGAGCCGTGGTGCTACGAGGCGACACGCGACAATATCCGTCACTATGCCCATGGCATCGGCGACGACAATCCGCTCTGGTGCGACCCGGACTATGCCGCGGGCACCAAGTATGGCGACGTGATCGCTCTGCCGAGCTTCCTGTTTGCCACCAACCGCATCATCTCCGGCTATGTCGGGGGTCTGCCGGGGGTGCACGCCATGTGGTCGGGCGCGAACTGGAACTGGCACAAGACGATCACCCGCAACATGGAATTCCGCACCGAAGCCTATCTCAAGGACCTGATCGAGCATGAGACCCGCTTTGCCGGCCGCGCCGTGCAGCAGATCTACCACGTCGATTTCTACGACGCGGCCACCGGCGATCTGGTGGCCGATGCCGACAGCTGGTGCTTCCGCACCGACCGCGACCAGGCCCGCGAAAACGGCACCAAGTATACCGAGGCCAAGGCCAAGGGCCGCAAGGTCTGGAGCCAGGACGAGCTCGACAGCTACTACAAGTATTACGAGCAGGAGACGGTGCGCGGCGCCGAGACCCGCTACTGGGATGACGTGGCGGTGGGCGAGGAGCTGCCCACCATGGTCAAGGGCCCGATGACGGCCACCGGCTTCATCGCCTACGCCCAGGGCTGGGGCGGGCTATATATCCGCGCCAACAAGCTCGCCTGGCAGCTGCAGCAGAAGCACCCGAGCGCCGGCCCGAAGAACCGCTACGGCATTCCCGATTGCCCCGAGCGGGTGCATTGGGAAGAGGAGTTCGCGCTCGAGGTCGGCGCCCCCGGCGCCTATGATTACGGCCCCGAGCGGACCTCGTGGCTGACCCACCAGATCACCAACTGGATGGGCGATGACGGCTTCCTGCGCCAGGCCAAATGCCAGGTCCGCCGGCACAACCCGGAAGGCGACATCATCCTGATCCACGGCAGCGTGGTGCGGAAATTCGAGGAGGACGGACGCTTCCTGCTGGAGATCCAGCAGCGCGCCGAACAGCAGGACGGCGAGCTCTCGGCCATGGGCTCGGCGATCGTCGAGCTGCCGAAGCGCTGAGCGCCCGTCCATCACGCAGCGGCAAGGGAGGAGCGCCGATGCTTGAGACCGGACTGAGAAAACTCGAGGACATCCTGCACATCGCGGGGTGCCTCTGCCTGGTGCTGGTCGCCGGGCTGATCAATCTCGACATCCTGTTGCGGCTGTTCGCCAACCGCCCGGTGCAGATCCAGTTCGAACTGACCGAGCTGTTCCTGATGCCGGCGCTGGCCTGCCAGTCGCTGTCGCGGGTGTTCCGCGATGGCGGCCACCTGGCGCTCGAGCTCACGCCCGAGCGCCTGCCGGGGCTGTTCGGCCGCGTCGTGGCGCGGCTGCGGCTGCTGCTGCCGGCGCTGTTCTTCGGCGCGGTGACGGTGATGTCGGGCGAGTTCGCCCTCGAGGCGATCCTCAACAACGATGTGGAATACGGGGTGGTCGACTGGCCCCTCGGCTGGGCCTATGCGGTCGTCCCCCTGGGATGCGGCGTTCTGGTCCTGAGACTGCTGCACGACGCGCTGAGGAGACGCGAACCGGCAGATTTGTGATGATTTCTCAAGGGAGGAGAGACACCATGACGATCAAGACCAAGGTGATGACGGTGCTGGGCACCGCCCTGGCCCTCGCGGCGGCGCCGCTGGCGGCCGAGACCCTGCGGCTGGGCGATTTCCAGTCGACGACGCATATCGTGTCGGTCGAGGGCACGACGAAGTGGATGGCGGCGGTGGAGGAGGCCACCGGCGGCGAGATCAGCTTCGAACATTTCCCCTCGCAGCAGGCGGCCAAGTCCAAGGCCCAGCTCGACGCGGTCAATAACGGCATCCTCGATGCCGCGCTCCTGGGGACCCCCTACCATGCCGACGTGCTGCCGCTGAACTCGGTGGTGGCGCTGCCGGGCTATTACGGCTCCGCCGCCCAAGGCACCCAGGCGCTGCAGACCATGCTCGAGGCCGGGCCGCTGCGCGACGAGTTCCTCGCCGCAGGGGTGACACCGATCTTCGGCTTCGTGCTGCCGCCCTACCAAGTGCTCGCCAAGACCCGCCTCGGCATGCCCGCCGACTGGGCCTCGCAGGACATCCGCACCTCCGGCTCGACCCAGGCGATGACCGCGCGCAGCCTCGGCGGCGTCGGCATCTCGATCCCCGGCCCCGAGGTATATACCGCCGTCGAGCGCGGCCGGCTCGACGCGGTGCTGTTCCCGCTCGCCTCGGTGCCCGGCTACAAGCTCAACGAGGTGGTCAGCCACATCTCGACCAACGGCTCCTTCGGCGGCTACAGCTTCGTCATGGTGATCCGCAGCGATCTCTTCGACGGGCTTCCGGCCGAAACGCAGGCCAAGCTGGTCAGCCTCGGCGCCGAGACCGCGGCGCATGTGGCGCAGGCGCAGGATGCCTCCGTCGCCGGGCTCATCGAGCAGTGGAAATCCGAGGGCATCGACACCTACACCTTCTCGGCCGACGAGCTTGCCGCGGTCACCGAGGCGGTCAGCGCCGTTAGCAGTGACTGGGTCGAGCGCATCGACAATGACGGTGCCGCCTCGGTGCTCGAGACCTACAGCGAACTCACCGGCCACTGAGCCGCAGCAGAAGATCCCCGGGCAGCCGCCGCAACCGCGCGGCTGCCCGATCCTCAAGACGCGCACGGACCCTTCATGCTGACTTTCTTCGCCATCCTGTTGCTTCTCGCCATCATGATGGTGTTCCGCGTGCCGATCGCCTTCGCCATGGGCATCGCCGGCAGCGTCGGGCTCGCCGCCCAGCTGGGCACCCGCCCGGCACTGGCTGTGCTCGAACGCACCTTCTTCGACACCTCGGCCTCGTTCATCCTCGTGGCCATCCCGCTGTTCATCCTGATGGCCGAGCTGCTGACCGCCGGAGATGTCACCCGCCGCGCCATCGTCGCCTGCCAGCGCTGGATCGGCCACGTCAAGGGCGGGCTCGCCATCGCCACCGTCGCGGCCTCGGTGATCCTTGCGGCACTGGTCGGCAGCTCGACCGCCTCGACCGCCGCGATGGCCGCCTCGGCCTTCCCCGAGATGCGCGCTCACAAGTATTCCGACCGCCTCGCGGCGGCGGTGGTCAGCGTCGGCGGCACGCTTGCCGTGGTGGTGCCGCCCTCGATTGTGCTGGTGGTCTACGGCGTGCTGACCGAGACCTCGATCGGCAAGCTCTTCATCGCCGGCATCCTGCCCGGCATGCTGACCGCCGCCGGCCTCGCGCTGGTGATCAAGATCATCGCCCAGACCACCGACCAGGCCCCGAAAGGCGACCCATTCGAGCTCAAGGGCGCGCTGCGCCAGAGCGTGCACGTTATCCCGATGGTGATCCTGCTGCTGGCGGTGATCGGGGCGATCTATGGCGGGCTCGCCTCGCCCTCGGAGGCGGCGGCGCTCGGGGTCATGGGTTCGCTGATCATCGTGATGCTGCAACGCACGCTGAGCTTCGTGCAGTTCGGCACCTCGGTCAGCCGCGCCATCCGCGCCACGGTGATGATCGTGGCCATCGTGGCCTGCTCGGCGATCTTCTCCAACTACCTCGCCTTCACCCGCATCACCCATGCCATGCTGGAATTCGTCGCCACCACCGAGATGCCGCGCGAGGTCATCATGGCGATCATCATCCTCGTGCTGCTGGTGATGGGGATGTTCATGGACCAGCTTGCGATCCTGTCGCTGGCGATGCCGCTGGCCTTCCCAACCGCGATGGCGATGGGCTACGACCCGGTCTGGTTCGGCATCGTGGTCACGAAGACCGTCGAGATTGGCCTGCTGACACCGCCGCTGGGGCTCAACGCCTATGTCGCGGCGGCCCAGACCCGGGTGCCGCTGGGCACGATCTTCCGCGGCATCCTGCCCTTCCTCGGCATGGAGATCATCGTGCTGGTGCTGCTGCTCTCCTTCCCGCAGATCACCCTCTTCCTGCCCGAGCTGATGATGTCACGCTGAGCCGGCTCCTCCCCGGCACGGCAGGGAAAGGCGCCGCAAGGGGATGCGGCGCCTTTTTCCGTTCCGGCGGTTCACAATCCCGCGCGAACTGCCCATATGTCGCCCCAACCCCGCCCGCTCGGAGAGGCGCGGCGACAGGAGGAAGGACCACAGGTGCAGAAGCTCGATTTGCCGGAGCGCCCGGACTGGCGCGACAAGGCCGCAGACCAGGGCTTCACCTTCGCCGACATACATGGCGAACCCTACTGGGAGGAAAGCTCGGCCTACTGCTTCACGCTTGCCGAAATCGAGGACGGCATCGAGGATCCCGCCACCGAGCTGCACGGGCTCTGCCGCGAGGCGGTGGCGCGGGTGATCGGCTCCGAAGAGCTGCTCGACAAGCTCGCCATCCCCGTGGCCCATCGCGACTACATCGCGCAGAGCTGGCAGGACGGCGAGCCCGAGCTCTATGGCCGGTTCGATCTGGTCTACGATGGCAGCGCTCCGGCCAAGATGCTGGAATACAACGCCGATACGCCAACCTCGCTTTACGAGAGCGCCGCCTTCCAGTGGCAATGGTTTGAAGACCAGCAGGCCCTCGGCGTGCTGCGCGAGGGCGATGACCAGTTCAACGGCATCCACGAGGCCATCGTCGCGCGTCTCGGCGCGATGTTCGCCCCCGAGACGCAGCTGCATTTCACCGCCCTCTCCGGCGCGCCCGAGGATTACGCCACCGTCGAGGCGCTCGGCTGGGCCGCGCGCGAGGCGGGGCTTGGCGCGCATTACACCGATCTCGAGAAGATCGGAGTCAGCGAGGACGGCCAGTTCCTCGATGACGAGGACCGGGTGATCGGCACGCTGTTCAAGCTCTACCCGTGGGAAGACCTGCTGCGCGACGACTACGCCGCCCATCTCGCCACCGCACAATGCCGGATGATCGAGCCGCCGTGGAAGGCGATCCTGTCGAACAAGGGCATCCTGCCGGTGCTGTGGGAGATGTTCGAGGATCACCCCAACCTGCTCCCCGCCTTTTTTGAGAGCGACCTGAGCGATGCGACGGGCGAGACCGCCGCGCGCCTTGAGCGCGCCTCGGAGGCGATGGCGCGGGGCCACGTGCTGAAGCCGATCTTCTCGCGCGAGGGCGCGTCGATCAGCATCGTCGAGGAGGGTCAGGTCACCGAGACCGCCAGCAACGACGCCTATGCAAAGCACCCGCGCATCGCGCAGGCCTATCACCCGCTGCCGGTCTTCGGCGGCTTTCGCCCGGTGATCGGCGCCTGGATTGCCGGGGAGGCTTGTGCCGGCATCGGCATCCGCGAGGATCGCGGCCGCATCACGCAGGACCTGTCGCGCTTCAAACCCCATTTCATCCGAGACTGACGGAGACCGCCATGACCAAACGCTCCCGCACAGCCGCCCTCGCCATCGTCGGCGCCGCCTCCTTCGCGCTCGCCGGATGCCGCGAGGAACCGGTCGAGGCGCAGGCCTTTCCCGATCTCGAGAGCTGTCGCAGCGCCGTTGGGCCGACCAGCCTGTTATCGGAGCAGGATTGCACCGCCGCCTTCGCCGAGGCCGAGACCCTGCACGCCGAGACCGCGCCGCGCTATGACAGCCTTGAGGTC
>NZ_JBYNAH010000156.1:0-12581 GCF_059781815.1 Salipiger sp.
CCGCCCGGTGGGCGGCATTCACCCCGAGGTATTTGAGAACCAGAGAAGGAGCCTGCCCGGGGGCGGGCGGAGAGGAGAGACGAGATGTTCAAGGCGCTAGTGGTCGAGAAGGACGCGGAGAGCGGCAAGACCTCTGCGGCGGTGCGCGAGATCGGGCTGGAGGATCTGCCCGAGGGCGAGGTCACCGTGGCGGTCGAGTATTCGACGCTGAACTACAAGGACGGGCTCTGCATCGGGCCGGGCGGCGGGCTGGTGCGCAGCTATCCGCACGTGCCGGGGATCGACTTTGCCGGCACCGTCGAGCGCTCGGAAGACGAGCGCTACAAGCCCGGCGACAAGGTGGTGCTGACCGGCTGGCGCGTCGGCGAGGCGCATTGGGGCGGCTATTCGCAGAAGGCGCGGGTCAGGGCTGACTGGCTGGTGCCGCTGCCGGAGGGGCTCGACACCCGCGCGGCGATGGCGGTGGGCACCGCCGGCTTCACCGCGATGCTGGCGGTGATGGCGCTCGAGGATCACGGGCTGAGCCCGGCCAAGGGGCCGGTACTGGTGACCGGGGCGGCGGGCGGCGTAGGCTCGGTGGCGACGGCGGTGCTGGCGCATCTGGGCTACGAGGTGGCGGCGGTCACCGGGCGGCCCGAGCAGGAGGACTACCTGCGCGGGCTGGGGGCGGCGCGCATCGTGCCGCGCGCCGAGCTCGCCGAGACCGTGAAGCGGCCGCTCGAGAGCGAGACCTGGGCGGGCTGCGTCGACGCGGTGGGCGGGGCGATGCTGGCGCGGGTGCTGGGGCAGATGGTCTATGGCGGCTCGGTCGCGGCGGTGGGGCTTGCGGGCGGCGCGCAGCTGCCGGCGACGGTGATCCCGTTCCTGCTGCGCGGCGTGAACCTCTTGGGCATCGACAGCGTGATGCAGCCCTTCGACAACCGCCTGCGGGCCTGGCGGCGGGTGGCGCGCGATCTGCCGATGGACAAGCTCGAGGCGATGGTGGTGCCGGCAACGCTGGAGGATCTGCCGCAGCTCGGCGCCGACATTCTGAACGGTCAGGTCAAGGGCCGGGTCGTCGTGGACGTGAGCGCCTGAACAACCATCGCGCGACCGTGACGGGTCGTATTTGCGAATAAATGTCGTTTTTGGACATTTATCCGCCTTGTCCCTTTTTTGCCTTCCCGGGTTCCTGCGCTACCCTGCGTCATCGGCGGTGTTTTGCCACACCGCCGTAATCACGGGCCGCGGCCGGTGCCTTGCGCTCTTGCGCGGGCAGGCGGCGGTCCAAAAGCCGGGATCAACCCGGACAACCTGGAAACAGGAGGGACGCATGTTCGAACGCATCATGGTGCCGGTCGACCTGACCCATGCCGCGCGGCTCGAGAAAGCGCTGCTTTGCGCCGCCGATCTTGCCGCGCATTACGGCGCAACGGTGATCTATGTCGGCGTCACGACGGAGCAGCCGTCATCGCTGGCGCACAGCCCGGAAGAATACGCCGAGAAACTGACCGCCTTCGCCGCCGACCAGGCCGCGCTGCGCGGCATCGCCACCGAGGCCAAGGCCTATGCCAGCCACGATCCGAGCATCGACCTCGACCCGACGCTTCTGCGCGCGGTGACCGAGGTGAAGGCGGATCTCGTGGTGATGGCCAGCCATATCCCCAACATCGCCGACCACTGGTGGCCGGCGAATGGCGGCAGCATCGCCACGCACGCGAAAATCTCGGTGATGCTGGTGCGCTGAGGCGCAGGCATCGGACCGGACAACACCAATAAAGGGAGTTTCGTGCCATGAGTGACACGAACGACGACCAGGGCATCCCGGCGCCGGAAGGCAGCGCGGATCTCATCGACACCGATTATGTCATCGGTCAGGACAATATCGAAACCCAGATCGGCCCGTTCGGGCTCGACATCCACAACCCCGTCTTCGCGATCTCCGGCCTCGCCGTCATCGCTTTCGTGTTCTACACGCTGGCGTTGCCCGAGCAGGCGGGATCGGTGTTCAGCTGGCTCTTCGACAGCGTGACCAAGGGCTTTGACTGGTTCTTCCTTGGCGCGGCGAACATCTTCGTGATCTTCTGCCTGCTGCTGATCGTGACCCCTGCGGGCTCGGTGCGGCTGGGCGGCGCGGATGCGACGCCGGACTACACCTATGCCGGCTGGTTCGCGATGCTCTTCGCCGCAGGCATGGGCATCGGCCTGATGTTCTACGGCGTCTCGGAGCCGATGAGCCACTTCTCGTCGTCGATGGGCGGCGTGTCGGTGGGCGAGAACGGGGTGCGCACCGACTGGGCGCCGCTGGGCGGCGCCGAGGGCGACGAGGAGGCCGCGACCCGGCTGGCCTTTGCCGCGACGATCTTCCACTGGGGGCTGCACCCCTGGGCGATCTACGCGGTGGTGGCGCTGGCGCTGGCGCTGTTCTCCTACAACAAGGGCCTGCCGCTCACCATCCGCTCGGCCTTCTACCCGATCCTCGGGGAGCGCGTCTGGGGCTGGCCCGGGCATATCATCGACGTGCTCGCGGTCTTTGCCACGCTCTTCGGCCTCGCCACCTCGCTGGGCTTCGGCGCGACCCAGGCCAATGCCGGCCTCAACGAGCTCTTCGGCATCGCGGTCAGCTCGACCACAGAGGTCATCCTGATCTCGGCAATCACCGCCATCGCGCTGGTCTCGGTGCTGCGCGGCCTTGACGGCGGCGTCAAGGTGCTCTCCGAGATCAACATGGGACTGGCCTTCCTGCTGCTGCTTTTCGTGCTGCTGGCCGGTCACACCATGGCGCTGCTGACGGGCTTCGTCGATTATCTCGGCGCCTACATGCAATACCTGCCGGCGCTGTCGAACCCGGTGGGCCGCGAAGACGTCAACTTCATGCAGGGCTGGACCTCGTTCTACTGGGCGTGGTGGATCTCCTGGTCGCCCTTCGTGGGCATGTTCATTGCGCGCGTGTCGCGCGGCCGCACGGTGCGCGAGTTCGTGGTCTGCGTGCTGCTGATCCCGAGCCTCGTCTGCGTGCTGTGGATGAGTGTCTTTGGCGGCAATGCCATCCAGCAGGTGCTGAATGACGGCTACACCGCCGCGCAGGAGGCCGACCTCCCGGTCAAGCTCTTCAAGATGCTCGACGTGATGCCGCTGGCCTCGATCACCTCGCTGATCGGCATCGTGCTGGTGATCGTGTTCTTCGTGACCTCGTCGGATTCCGGCTCGCTGGTCATCGACACCATCACCGCCGGCGGCAAGGTCGATGCGCCGGTGCCGCAGCGGGTGTTCTGGTGCGTCTTCGAGGGCGCGGTGGCCATCGTGCTGCTGCTCTCGGCGGGCGGCCTGTCGTCGCTTCAATCGATGGTGATCTCGACGGGGCTGCCGTTCACCATCGTACTCTTGGTGATGTGCTGGGCGATCTGGCGCGGCCTGATGGCAGAGCGTCGGAACACCTAATCGCGTCCCGCGATTGCGAAAGATCCAGAGCGCGGGCCTTCGGGCCCGCGTTTTTCGTTATGGGGAGGCAATGCGGGACTCTGAAGGGGAAGGGCGATCGGCGTCGCTCTAAATTCGGCGTGGGCGGGGAGGGGCTTTCGCAGCCTTACGTTGTATCCCCCGACAATCGCGTGAGAGTTCTCGACCGGAGCCCGTGATCGCCTTGACGCCCCGCCGCGCAGCCGGTTTGCTGCGCCGCAATATCAAGGGAGTCGCGATGATGCTGGATCTGGAGTTCGTGCGCGGGCAGTTTCCCGCCTTTGCCGAGCCGTCGCTCGAGGGCTGGGCCTTTTTCGAGAATGCCGGCGGCTCCTATACCTGCCAGCCGGTGATCGACCGGCTCACCCGGTTCTACCATCAGCGCAAGGTGCAGCCCTACGCGCCGTTCCCGGCCTCCGAGGCCGGTGGCGCCGAGATGGACGAGGCGCGCACACGACTGGCCGCGCTGCTCGGCGTCGACACCGAGGAGCTGAGCTTTGGCCCCTCGACAACGCAGAACACCTATGTTCTGGCGCAAGCCTTTCGCAAGTTCATCCAGCCCGGCGAGGCCATCGTGGTGACCAACCAGGATCACGAGGCCAATTCCGGCCCGTGGCGGCGGCTGGCTGAGGAGGGGATCGAGATCCGCGAGTGGAAGATCGACCCCGAGACTGGCCATCTTGACCCGGCGGCGCTGGAAAAGCTGCTCGACGAGAAGGTGCGGCTGGTCTGCTTCCCGCATTGCTCGAACGTGGTGGGCGAGATCAACCCGGTGGCCGAGATCACCGCGCTGGCCCATGCCGCCGGGGCCTTCGCCTGCGTCGACGGGGTGAGCTATGCGCCGCACGGTTTCCCCGATGTGGGCGAGCTGGGCTGTGACATCTACCTGTTCTCGGCCTACAAGACCTTCGGCCCGCACCAGGGCATCATGGTGGTGCGCCGCGGGCTGGCCGAGGCGCTGCCCAATCAGGCGCATTTCTTCAATGGCGGCACGCTTTACAAGAAGTTCACCCCGGCCGGGCCGGATCACGCGCAGGTCGCCGCCTGCGCCGGCATGGTCGATTATGTCGAGGCGCTGGCCGCGCATCAGGGCGTTGCCCCGCGCGAGGTGGCGGGGCTCATGCATGGCCAAGAGGTCGCGCTCATGCAGCCGCTGCTCGACTTCCTCAGCGCGCGCAACTCCGTGCGCCTGCTGGGGCCGAAGACCGCCGAGACCCGCGCGCCCACGGTGGCGGTGGCGCTGCAGGGGGCGGCGGAGCCGGTGGCGCGGCGGCTGGCGGATCACAAGGTGATGGCCGGCGGCAGCGATTTCTACGCCGTCCGCCCGCTGCAGGCGATGGGGATCGACCCCGAGGCCGGGGTGCTGCGGCTGTCCTTCACCCATTACACCTCGCCCGAGGAGGTCGACCAGCTGATCGCGGCGCTCGACCAGGAGCTGTAAACGCCCCGCAAAGCGGGCCAAGGCGGTTGACCCGTGGCGCGGGGCGCTATCTTCCACGCGGAACCACGCGAGGACAGAATGAGCGACACGAGCCCCATCATCGTCTGGATCCGCCGCGATCTGCGGCTGAGCGACCACGCCGCCCTGCACGAGGCCGGCAAGTCGGGCCGCCCGGTGATCCCGGTCTTCATTCGCGACCACACGGTCGACCAGCTCGGCGCGGCGCCGAAATGGCGGCTCGGGCTTGGGCTCGGCTGCTATGGTGAGGCGCTGGCCGAAAAGGGCAGCCGCCTGATCCTGCGGGCCGGACCCGCGCGCGAGGTGCTGGAGGCGCTCATCGACGAGACCGGCGCCGGCGCGGTCTGGTGGCAGCGCGCCTACGATCCGGCCTCGGTGGAGCGCGACACCGCGGTCAAGTCGGCGCTGAAGGACCGCGAGATCGATGCTCAGAGCTTTGCCGGTCATCTGCTCTTTGAGCCGTGGACCGTCGAGACCAAGCAGGGCGGTTTCTACAAGGTCTACACGCCGTTCTGGCGCGCGGTCTGCGAACGCGACGTGCCCAAGCCGCTGGCCGCACCGTCAAAGCTTGCCGCACCCAAGAGCTGGCCCGTGAGCGATGCGCTCGAGGATTGGGATCTTGGCGCAGCGATGCGGCGCGGCGCGGCAGTGGTCGAGCCTTACGTTCAGCTCGGCGAGCGGGCGGCGCAGTCGCGGCTCGGTGCCTTCACCTCCGGCAAGATCGCCGATTACAAGGAAGGCCGGAACCTCGTCGCCGAGGATGGCTGCTCGACGCTGTCGGAAAACCTCGCCCTCGGTGAAATCAGCCCGGCGCAGTGCTGGCATGCGGCAATGCGCGCCAAGGACGCGGGCAAGGCGGGCGCCGAGACCTGGGCCAAGGAGCTGGTCTGGCGCGAGTTCGCCTACCACCTGCTCTGGCACACGCCGCATCTGGCCGAGCGCAGCTGGCGCGAGGATTGGGCGGCGTTCCCATGGAACGAGGACGAGCGCCGCAAGGAGGTCATCGCGTGGAAGCGGGCGCGCACCGGCATTCCCTTCGTCGATGCGGCGCTGCGCGAGATGTACGTGACGGGGCGGATGCACAACCGCGCCCGGATGATCGTTGCGAGCTATCTCACCAAGCACCTGATGTGCCACTGGAAGATCGGCATGCAGTGGTTCGAGGATTGCCTGATCGACTGGGATCCGGCCTCGAACGCGCTTGGCTGGCAATGGACCGCCGGCAGCGGGCCTGACGCCGCGCCCTATTTCCGGGTCTTCAACCCGATCACCCAGCGCGAGAAGTTCGACCCCGACAAGGTCTACGTCAACCGCTGGATCGCCGAGGGACAGCGCAACCCGCCGAAGACCGCGATGAGCTATTTCGGCGCCATCCCCGAGAGCTGGGCAATGACGCCGGAGGATGCTTACCCCGATCCGATCGTCACCGCCGAGGACGGGCGCAAGGCCGCACTCGAGGCCTATGAGAACCGGGATTTCTGAGCGAATCCCGCTTTCCGGTGCTGTTTCGCATTGGACACATTGCGATCATCGATGCCCCGGCACGTGCCGTTCGCCTTGCCAGCCGGGGCAGGGCGTGGCTTATCCTTTTCCTAACCCCTAGGTTGACCGGATGAGAGGCCCGAGCCGATGTTTACAGCCGCCCGCCTGATCGCCGCCCTGTGCATGGCGGGGGCCGCCTATTTCACCTCGGAATATGCCAAGGGCCTCTATGACGAGGTGCAGAACTTCGGGTTCTTCACCTATATCAACACCCTCATCGGCTTTCTCTGCGGCTGGATCATCGTCGGTCCGCGCGCCGGGCGCGGCATGTCGGCCGCCATCTCGCACGGCATCACCGGCGCGGTCTCGCTCGTGTTCTGGTGCCTGATGGTCTATTCGATCAAGCAGATGTGGAACCTCGCGCTGCGCCGGCACTACGACGGCGCGATGGAGGCCGCCGCAGGGGTGTTCGAGATCGCCCTGCAATACGGCGAGCGCCTGCTCAACACCGGGTTCTTCATGATGCTCATCATCGGCGCTCTGGTGACCGCCGTGCTCTCCGAGACCGCCTCGCGCCACTGGCGCTGAAGGAGCCCCCGTGACAGATCTGTTTGTTTACGGCACCTTGTGCCACCGGCCCGTGCTGGCCGAAATCCTTGGACGCGAGGTTCAGGCCATGCCCGCCACGCTGCCCGATCTCTCGGTCTATTATGCCAAGGGCAAGGGCGTGCCCGAAGCGGCGCTTTGCACCGCGCCGGGGACATTGGCGGAGGGTCTGCTGCTTCAGGGGCTCTCCGACGAGGACATGGCGCGGCTCGAGTTTTTCTCTGGCGGCTTTGGAGAGGGGCTGCAGGAGCGCGAAGCGCTGGCCGGAACTGGCGCGCGCCTGGCGGTTTTGGTCGAGTTCAGCGGCTGTGCGCCGCAGGACTGCGGGCCGCTCTTCCACCTCTCGGAATGGGCGGCGGAATGGGGCGAGCTGGCGCGGCGCACCGCGCGCGAAATCATGCTGCAATACGGCCGGACGACCCTGGCCGAGATCGCCGGGCGGCGGCCCTTCCTCGCGGCGCGGGCCTGGGCCCAGATCCTTGCACAGGGCGGCGCGCCGCACGAGTTGCGCTCCGGGCGGGGCCCCGACATCGTCGAGATCGTGCGAAACCACGAGGGCTTCGAGGGCTTCTTCCGCACCCGCGCCTTCGACCTGCGGCACGCGCGCTTCGACGGCACAATGACCGGGACATTCTCGCGCGAGTGCTTTGTCTCCTATGATGCGGCGCTGGTGCTGCCCTACGACCCGGTGACCGACCGGGTGATGCTGATCGAACAACTGCGCTACGGCCCGCTCTTCCGCGGCGATCCGCGCCTGTCGGTGCTGGAACCGGCGGCGGGGCTGGTCGATGCCGGCGAAAGCCCCGAGGCCTGCGCGCTGCGCGAGGCGCAGGAAGAGGCCGGGCTCGCCATCCGCGAGTTGCGCCCGATGATGAAGGTCTATGCCGCGCCGGGCTACAGCACCGAGTTCTACCATTGCTTTCTGGGGCTCTGCAGCCTGTCAGAGGCCGACAACGGCATGGGCGGGCTGGAAGAGGAGCACGAGGACATCCGCAACCACGTGATCTCCTTCGAGCGGGCGCTCGAGCTCTGCGACAGCGGCGAGGTCAATGTCGGACCGCTGGCGATGATGCTTTACTGGCTGGCACGTCATCGCGAGGACTTGCGCCGGAACGCTTGAGTTCCCCTTGGGCGCGCCCTAAACCTGTCGACCAGACCAAGACAAAGGGGAGGCGCCCATGCGGGTTGCACAGGATCTTGCGCATCTGATCGGACAGACACCGCTCATCAAGCTGCGCAAAGCCAGCGAGATGACCGGCTGCACCATTCTCGGCAAGGCGGAATTCGCCAACCCGGGCCAGTCGATCAAGGACCGCGCCGCGCTCTACATCATCAAGGATGCGGTGGAGAAGGGCCTTCTCGAGCCGGGCGGCACCATCGTCGAGGGCACCGCCGGCAACACCGGCATCGGGCTTGCGCTGGTCGGCGCCTCGATGGGCTTCCGCACGGTGATCGTGATTCCCGAGACCCAGTCGCAGGAAAAGAAGGACATGATCCGTCTTGCCGGCGCCGAGCTCGTGCAGGTGCCCGCGGCGCCCTACAAGAACCCCAACAACTACGTGCGCTACTCGGGCCGTCTGGCCGAGGAAATGGCGCGCACCGCCGAGCATGGCGCGATCTGGGCCAACCAGTTCGACAACGTCGCCAACCGGCAGGCCCATATCGAGACCACCGGCCCCGAGATCTGGGAACAGACCGGCGGCAAGGTCGACGGCTTCATCTGCGCCGTGGGCTCTGGCGGCACGCTGGCGGGCGTGGCGCAGGCGCTGCAGCCCAAGGGCGTGAAGATCGGTCTCGCCGATCCCGAGGGCGCCGGCCTCTACAAGATCTACACCGGTCAGGAGAACCCCGGCGACTCGATCACCGAGGGCATCGGTCAGGGCCGCATCACCGCCAACCTCGAGGGGTTCACCCCCGATTTCACCTGTCGCGTGCCCGACGCGGAGGCGCTGCCGGTGGTCTATGACCTGCTGGCCGAAGAGGGGCTTTGCCTTGGCGGCTCGTCCGGGGTGAATGTCGCGGGGGCCATCAAGATGGCCAGAGAGCTCGGTCCGGGTCACACCATCGTCACCGTGCTCTGCGACTTCGGCAACCGCTACCAGTCGAAGCTCTTCAACCCCGAGTTCCTCAAGGGCAAGGGGCTGCCGGTGCCGTCCTGGCTCGACCGCGCGCCCGCCTCCATCCCCGGTGTCTTCGAGGACGGGTGATCCCGATGCTGCGCTGGCTGCGCATCGCTGCCCTGTGGCTTGTCCTCGCGCTGAGCGCGGGGATGGCCGGCGCGCAGGACGATGGCATCGACTACGAGACGTGGAGCCAGATCGCCGGTCGGGCCGAGGAGGCCATCGATAATGGCGAGGCGTCGACCGAGGCCTTCGAGGCGCTGCGCAGCGCCCTCGCGGGCTGGCGCGACACGTTCCTGCAGGCCGAGAGCACCAACGCCAGCCGGATCCAGACGCTGCAATCCCAGCTCGATGCGCTTGGCGAGCCGCCGGCGGAGGGCGAAACCGAGCCCGAGGCCATTGCCGTGCGCCGGGGGCAACTCAATGACGAGTTGCAGCGCCTGCAGGCTCCGGTCAGGCGGGCGCAGGAGGCGCACACCCAGGCCGACGGGCTGATCAGGGAAATTGACGGCATCGTACGCACCCGGCAGGCCGACGCGCTGCTGGCGCTGGGACCGTCGCCGCTCAACCCGCGGCTATGGTCCGAAGCGGCCTCGGCGCTGGTGCAATCGAGCCAGAGCCTAGTCGCGGAGCTGCGGCGCAACATCGGCTCGGACATCAAGCGGGCGGAAGCGTGGCGCAACCTGCCGTTGATCATTCTGTTGCTGGTGCTGGCGCTGCTTCTGGTGGTGCGCGGCCCGGTCTGGATCGACAAGTTCATCGAGTGGCTGCGCTCGACCACCCGGCGCGGGTCTGGCGTCTGGGGCTTTCTCGCCTCGATCATCCGCATCATCCTGCCGTTCTTCGGGCTGGTGATGCTGGTCGCCGCGGTCCGCGCCACGAGCTTTGCCGGCGTCAACCTGCAGCAGGTTCTCGAGATGATCCCGGCCTGGGGCGGGGCGCTGCTGATCGTGCGCTGGCTCGCCGACCAGAGCTTCAATCGCAACGACGACATCGCCACCCTGCCGCTGCCGCCCAAGCAGCGCCGCGAGGCGCGCTACTACGCCAACCTTCTGGCGATCCTGCTGGTGATGCGCTCGGCCGGCGAGACCATCGGCAAGATCTTTGCCTATCCCGACGAAGTGCAGGTGGTGCTCGACTATCCCGTCCTGCTGCTCTGCGCGGTAATGCTGTGGCGGCTCGGGCATATCCTGACCAAGCTCAGCGACGAGACCGAGGCCGAGGGCACGCTTCTGGAGGGCTCGACCTTCCGGCTGCGCATCGCCCGCACCATCGGCCGGCTCACCATCTTCGTCGCCATCGTGGCGCCGGTGATGTCGGGCATCGGCTACGACGCAGTCGGGCAGGGTCTGATCTATCCGACCATCCGGACCCTCGCGTTGCTTGCCATGGTGCTGGTGTTGCAGCGCTTCGTGAACGACCTTTACGAGTTGATCACCGGGCGCGATCCGCAGGCTTCTGACAGCCTGATACCGGTGTTGGCGGGCTTTGTGCTGCTGCTGCTGCAGATCCCGGTGCTGGCGCTGATCTGGGGCGCGCGCATCGCCGATCTGACCGAGCTCTGGACCCGCTTCAAGGAGGGCATACAGGTCGGCGACACGCGGATTTCTCCAAGCGATTTCCTGACCTTCGCGATCGTCTTCGCGATCGGCTACACGGTCACGCGGATGCTGCAGGGCGGGCTGAGGACCTCGATCCTGCCCAAGACCAAGATCGACCCGGGCGGGCAGAACGCACTGGTCGCGGGGCTGGGTTATATCGGCATCTTCTTCGCTGCGCTGATCGCGGTGACCGCCGCGGGGCTCGACCTGTCGTCGCTCGCCATCGTCGCCGGTGCGCTCTCGGTCGGCATCGGCTTCGGCCTGCAGACCATCGTGTCGAACTTCGTCTCCGGCATCATCCTGCTGATCGAGAGGCCGATCTCGGAGGGCGACTGGATCGAGGTCAACGGCAACCACGGCATCGTCAAGGACATCTCGGTGCGCTCGACAAGGATCGAGACCTTCGACCGCACCGACCTGATCGTGCCGAACTCGGATTTCGTCTCGGGCACGGTGACCAACTACACCCGCGGCAACGTCATCGGCCGCGTGGTGATGACCGTGGGCGTGGCCTATGGCAGCGACACCCGCCGGGTCGAGGAGATCCTGCTGCGCATCGTGCGCGAGCACGACCTCGTGCTGCTGAACCCCGAGCCGCGCGTCACCTTCGAGGAGTTCGGGGCGGATTCGCTGAACTTCGTCATCCGGGCGATCATCCGCGATGTCGGGCAGAAGCTCATCGTGACCTCGGATTTCCACCATGAAATCGCGCGGCGCTTTGCCGAGGAGGGCATCGAGATCCCGTTTGCACAGCGCGACGTCTGGCTGCGCAACCCCGAGGTGCTGTTCCCCGAGCGCGACGCCCCGGCGGCCAAGGCTCCGCAGCCCCCCACGCCCTCCGCCGCGCCCTCCAGCGACGAGGAGGCGCGCGCGCGTGCGCTGGCAGAGGATGCGACGGGCTCGGGCATCATCCCGGCAGGACGCGACGGCGATGCGGATGGCGATGGCGATGGCGGAGACGGCGGCAGATGACCAGAGCGCTCTTCCGCGAGGATGCCTATCTTCGTGACGCCACCGGGGTGGTCCGGTCGCACACGCCCGAAGGCGGCATCGTGCTTGACCAGACGGTGTTCTATCCGAAGGGCGGCGGACAGCCCGGCGACAGCGGGCGCATCGACTGGCCCGGCTGCAGCATGAGCATCGCCACGGCGGTGAAGGGCGAGCGCGATGCGGTGATCCTCGTCCCCGCCGAGCCGCTGCCGCTCCCGGCGCCAGGCACGGTGCTGACTCAGCGGCTGGACTGGGATCGGCGGCACAGGCACATGCGCGTGCACACCGCGCTGCACCTGCTTTCGGTCGTGGTGCCGCTGCCGGTCACCGGCGGCAATATCGGTGCCGGGCACGGGCGGCTCGATTTCGCCACGCCCGACCTGCCGGACAGCCGCGAGGAGCTCGAGGCGATGCTCAACGGGTTCGTCGAGCAGGATCTCGCGGTGAGCGCCGACTGGATCGAGGAGGCCGTGCTCGATGCCAACCCGTCGCTGGTCAAGACCATGACCGTGCAGCCGCCGCGCGGACAGGGCGCGGTGCGGCTGGTGCGGATCGGAACCGGCGCGGATCAGATCGACCTGCAGCCCTGCGGCGGCACCCACGTCGCGCGCACCGGCGAGATCGGCCATATCCGCATCGGCAAGATCGAGAACAAGGGCCGGCAGAACCGCCGGGTCAACATCCACCTCGATTAAGACCAAGGCGGCGGCTCAGGCGCGCTCGGTGGTCTCGCGTGCGGCAGGGCGGCGTTGCGGCAGGAGGATGTAGACCGCAAGGCTCGCCAGCACGATGGCGCCGCCGGTGAGCATCCGCAGCGTCGGCGCCTCGCCCAACCCGATCCAGACCCAGAGCGGCCCCAGCACCGTCTCGAGCAGCATCAGCAGG
>NZ_JBYNAH010000379.1:0-2336 GCF_059781815.1 Salipiger sp.
CTGCGCGCTGTTCATCGGCTATCACCTGATCATGGGCATCGGCGGCGCCGACATGCCGGTCGTCGTCTCGATGCTCAACAGCTACTCGGGCTGGGCCGCGGCGGCGATCGGCTTCTCGCTGGGCAATGACCTGCTCATCGTGGTCGGTGCGCTGGTGGGCTCCTCGGGTGCCATCCTGTCCTACATCATGTGCAAGGCGATGAACCGCTCGTTCATCTCGGTGATCCTTGGCGGCTTCGGCGGCACCGCCGGTCCCGCGGCGGAGATCGAGGGCGAGCAGGTGGCGATCGACGCCGATGGCGTCGCGACCGCGCTCGACGAGGCCGACAGCATCATCATCGTGCCGGGCTACGGCATGGCGGTGGCGCAGGCGCAGCAGAACGTGGCGGAACTGACCCGCAAGCTGCGCGCCAAGGGCAAGGAGGTGCGCTTTGCGATCCACCCCGTCGCCGGCCGTCTGCCGGGGCACATGAACGTGCTGCTGGCCGAGGCCAAGGTGCCCTACGACATCGTGCTCGAGATGGACGAGATCAACGAGGACTTCCCGGAGACCGACGTGGTCATCGTGATCGGCTCGAACGACATCGTGAACCCGGCCGCGCAGGAAGACCCGAACTCGCCGATCGCCGGCATGCCGGTTCTGGAAGTGTGGAAGGCGAAGCAGGTCTTCGTGTCGAAGCGCGGCCAGGGCACCGGTTACTCGGGCATCGAGAACCCGCTGTTCTACAAGGACAACACCCGCATGTTCTATGGCGACGCCAAGGCATCGGTGGGCGATCTGCTGACCCGGATCGACTGATCCTATATGCGTGATTGGTGGCCCGCGAGGGCTCATCCTGCGGGCGCGGCACCTCACGGTGCCGCGCCCTTTTCTTCGCTGGTAGCGCGGCGATCCGCGTGCGTTAACAGATGCTTGAGGGCCGGCGTTCGGTGCGGAAACTTGACGGACCGCGCGCTCGGGCGTAGCGTTTGACGATGCTGGACAAGCCGCGCACGGCCCCCGGGGACAGGCCCCCGAGGGGCTTTTTTGTTGCCAATGCGCGGTGTGCCTCGGGCGGAGACCCACAGGCAAGAAAGGTATCGAGCATGATCCTGGTCCACCTCGAAGAGGAGATGTCGCGACTCGAAGACGAGCGCGACCGCATCGCCGACGTTCTCAGGGATCTCGGCGAGGACATCAGACGCCTCAAGGCGCAGATCGAAGACGGGAAGGCGGTGTCGAAGACCGACGCGGGCAAGCTGATGAGCGATGTCCGCTACTGGATGAGGGCGTCGCATGAAACGGAGGCGCAGATCGCCAATGTCAGACGTAAACAGAAAGGGCTTGCCGGAGACTGGGCTCTCGATCTCGAACGCGCGCGCGATGAGATCGGGTGCCGCATGGCTCGCCTCCGCCGCTGCTGCGGTGCGGGAGAGCTTTCTGAGTGAGCTGAGCGAGGGGGAGTGCATGGCACTCCCCTTTCTTTTCGAGTTCTGGGCCATGCCGCACCAGTTGCCGCCGGAGGGGGACTGGCGCGCTTGGGTCATCATGGGCGGGCGCGGTGCGGGCAAGACCCGCGCCGGGGCGGAATGGGTGCGCGCCTGCGTCGAAGGGGCACTGCCGCTGTCGCCGGGGCGCTGCCGGCGGGTGGCGCTGGTGGGCGAGACGCTCGACCAGGTGCGCGAGGTGATGGTGTTTGGCGAGAGCGGCATCCTCGCCTGCTCGCCGCCCGACCGGCGCCCCGACTGGCAGGCCGGGCGGCGCTGCCTGGTCTGGCCCAACGGGGCCGAGGCGATGGTGTTCTCGGCGCATGACCCGGAGGGGCTGCGCGGGCCGCAATTTGACGCGGCCTGGGTCGATGAGCTGGCCAAGTGGAAGAAGGCGCGCGAGACCTGGGACATGCTGCAATTCGCGCTGCGGCTGGGGGAGCGGCCGCAGGTCTGCGTTACCACGACGCCGAGGAATGTCGGCGTGCTGAAAGAGCTCTTGGAGCTTGAAAGCACGGTGGTGACGCATGCGAAGACCGAGGCCAACCGCGCCAACCTCGCGGCCTCGTTCCTCGAGGAGGTGCGGGCGCGCTACCGCAACACCCGGCTGGCGAAGCAGGAGCTTGACGGGGTGCTGGTCACGGATGTGGACGGGACGCTCTGGACCCAGGCGGTGCTGGAGCGGGCGCGGGGGGCGGAGGTGCCGGAGCGCTTCGACCGCATCGTGGTGGCGGTGGACCCGCCGGCGGGCGAGGGGCGCGCGGCGGATGCCTGCGGCATCGTGGTGGCGGGCGCGGTTTGCGACGGGCCGCCGCAGGCGTGGCGGGCCTGGGTGCTCGAGGATGCCAGCGTGCAGGGCAGCTCGCCCA
>NZ_JBYNAH010000157.1:0-12547 GCF_059781815.1 Salipiger sp.
CCGCCGCACCTCCTCGAGGTTGGACGAGGTGCCGGTGATCTTCTCTCCCAGCAGCGATTGCGCCCGCATCAGCGTCACCGGCTTCAGAACATCCTGCAGGCGATCTGTGTCGAAGCTGACGGTGGCGCGGCCCGCGAGATCGGCTTTGGTCAGCCCCGTGCGGCCAAAGAGCGGATGGCGCGGCCCGCAGAAGAGCCCGAAGAACTCGCGGTAGAGTCGGCGGTATTCGAGTTTCGGACTGCGCGTGCGCACCAGGCAGATCGCGAAGGAGGCGCGCTTGGCCGAGACTTCGGCCAGCGCGTCGGCGCTCGAGACCACGTTGATCGACAGGCTTGCCTCGGGGTGCGCGGCGTGGAAATCGGCCAGCAACTGATCAAAGATCGGGCAGACGACATGGCTCGCCACGGCAATGGTGACGTGGCCGCGCACCTCGTCGGTCATTTCACGCATCAAGGTCGACAGCCTCAGAATGGAGCCATTGATGTCGAGCGCCTCGCGGTAGAGCAGCTCACCCGCCTCGGTCAGCGCGTAGCGCCCCGGCCCGCGTTCGATCAGCTTTCGGCCGATACGATCCTCGAGCCTTTTCAGAGCAGTAGACACGGATGGTTGGGTCAGGCGCAGGCGTTCGGCCGCATCTGTGACCGAACGCGCTTCGGCCAGCACGACGAACGTCCGAAGCAGGTTCCAGTCCAGTTCACGCGCGATCCGCTCGGGATCGTAGCGGCCATCTGCACCGCTCTGAGGGTCACTGTCGGAGCTCATCATAAATCCTGTCTATATCCGGAATTCCGAATATCTATTTGCCCAATGGAAAGCAGCTTCCCAAGGTCGCGTCAAAGCAAAACGCAGAGACCGCAACCGCACGGGGAGCCCGCATGTCGATCGAAGCCCGCGAAAGGCGCCAGCCGTGGATCCTGCTGTCGCCTGCCCTGACCACGATCGGGCTGCTGCTGTTCGTCCCGCTGCTGTTCATCGTGGTCTACAGTTTCTGGCTGCGCACCGCGACGGGCGCGGACCAGGCCGGGTTCTATCTCGACAATTGGCGAGAGGCGCTGAGCGATCCCTTCTACCGTGACATCCTGCTCTACACGCTGAAGATCGCGGCGATCACCACGCTGGTCTGCGCGGTCATGGGCTATCCGGCGGCCTATTTCATCGCCCGCTCGCGCGGCAACAAGGCGATCCTGCTGCTGCTCCTGATGTTGCCGTTCTGGATCAGCTACATCATCCGCACGATGAGCTGGATCAACATCCTCGGGGTGTCGGGGGCGCTCAATTCGATGCTGATCTGGCTCGGGATCATCTCCGAGCCGATGCAGATGCTCTACAACCAGACCACGGTGATCCTCGGTTTGGTGCACTTCCTTCTGCCTTTCATGATCCTCAACGTCTTTGTCAGCCTCGAGGGCATCGACGTCACGCTCGAGGATGCCGCCAACTCGTTGGGCGCGACGAAATGGGAGGCCTTCCTTCAGGTCACCCTGCCGTTGTCGCTGCCCGGTCTCGCCGCCGGCGGGCTGCTCTGCTTCGTGCTCGCGGCGGGCACCTACATCACGCCGCTGGTGCTGGGCGGCCCGACCGACGCGATGTTCGCCAACCTCGTCTACGAGGCGATCATCACTCAGTTGAACTGGCCGCTGGGCTCGGCGCTGAGCCTGATGCTGCTCGTGGTGCTGGGCGTACTGGTGATGATCTACAACCGCTACCTCGGCATGGCGCAACTGATGAAGGGGCTGGGCTGATGGGCTGGCAACTGATCCGCGGCTACGCGCTGCTCGTCTATATCTTCATGTTCCTGCCGGTGGCCGTCGTGGTGCTGCTGAGCTTCAACGCCTCGCAGTTCGGCAGCTTCCCGATCACCGGTGTCTCGTTCCGCTGGTTCATCGAACTGGCGCAGAACGACGCCATCCTGCGCGCCTTCCGCACCTCGATCATCCTCGGCCTGCTGACGGCGCTGATCTCGACCACGCTGGGGGTGCTCGCGAGCCTCGCGCTGGTGCGCTACCGGGTGCCGGGAGAGAATGTCATCTCGACCCTGCTGATCGCGCCGATCCTGGTGCCCGAGGTGGTGCTGGCGGTGGCGCTGCTGCTGTTTCTCAACTTCCTCGGCGTCAACAAGAGCTTCGGCCTGCTGCTCTTCGGCCATGTCATTTTCACGCTGCCCTTCGTCATCCTCGTGGTGCAGGCCCGGCTGATGGCCATTCGCCGCGATGTCGAGGAGGCCGCCATGAGCCTCGGCGCCTCGCCGGTGCAGACCTTCTTCCAGATCACCCTGCCGCTGATGCTGCCGGCGGTTCTGGCCGGCGCGCTCTTCGCCTTCACCATCAGCTTCGACGACATCACCGGCACGCTGTTCTGGAAGCCCGGCGGGGTCGAGACGGTGCCGACGCAGATCTTCGCCATGCTGCGCAACTCGATCTCCCCCGAGATCAACGCGCTCGGCACGGTGATGATCGTGATGACCGTGGGTCTGCCGCTTCTGGGCGTGGCGGCGGCGCGCATCCTTTCCAAGAAGAGCGGCACCTGAAGCCGCGACGCACAATGACCAACAAGGAGAGAGACATGAAGAAGATCGACAACACCACCCGCTACGAGCGCCTGCGCGAGCGCTACATGAATGGCGATATCGACCGCCGCTCGTTCCTCGGGCTGATCGGCGCGGCCGGCGCTGCCTATGGCCTCGTGACGCCCTACCGCGCTTTCGCGCAGGACGTGACGCAGGTCCGGTTCGATGGCTGGGGCGGGGTGGTTTCCGAGGCGTTCCGCAAGCATGCCTTCGATCCCTACACCGCCAAGACCGGCATCGAGGTCGTCGACGGCACCTTCGGCGGCGGCGACGAGTATCTCAGCCGGGTCAAGGCGAGCCAGCTGGGCGAATACAACATCGCCCACCTGTCGGGGGTGTTCGACTACGCCCGCTATGCCGGGCTGGGGCTGACCTCCGAGCTCAACGAGGCCAACATCCCCAACCTGCAATACGTCATCCAGAAGCTGGTCGATGTCTACCGTCCAATCACCGGCGGCAAGATCTCTTGCGTGCCCTACGATTACGGCACCACCGGCATCGCCTATAACCGCAAGTTCATCTCCGACGAGGAGATGCAGGAGAAGGGCGCCAAGATCCTCATCGACGAGGCTTACAAGGGCAAGATCTCGGGCTGGGGCGACTGGCGCACCCGGATCTGGTTCGGCGCGCTGCAGACCGGGCAGGATCCGAACAACGCCACCGACATGGATGCGGTCTGGGATGCAATCCGCGCCCACCGTGACCTGTCGCTGAAATACTGGACCTCCGGTGCCGAGCTGATGTCGCTGCTGGCCGAGGAAGAGATCTACGTCACCGAGGCCTGGTCGGGCCGGATCTATGCGCTGCAGGAGCAGGGCCATGACATCGGCTACATGGACCCGCCCAACGGCTATGGCTGGCAGGAATGTCTCTTCGTGCTCAAGGGCTCGCCGATGGAGGCCTGCGAGGAGCTGCTGAACTTCATGCTGGCGCCCGAGACCTCGATCGCCGTGGCCGAGGGGCAAAACTACCCGCCGGCGCTCGACCCGCAGAAGGTCGATCTCGGCGCCAAGATCCCGACGCTGCCGGCCTTCGATCCGAGCGGCACGCTCGTGGGGCTGACCTTCGCCGATCCGACCTACTGGAATGGCAACGAGGCGGAGTGGTCGAAGACCTTCGGCCGCGTCCAGAAGGGCTACTGAGCCACCACGGCGGGGGCGCGTGCCGCCCCCGCCAGCTTGATTTCTCCCACTCAGGACGTTTGCGCATGAGCTCCGTCACACTCCGAAACGTGGTGAAACGCTTTCACAAGTTCACCGCGGTTCACCAGATCAACCTCGAGATCCCGGATGGCGCCTTCGTCACCCTGCTGGGCCCCTCGGGCTGTGGCAAGACCACCAACCTGCGGATGATCGCGGGGCTGCTCGACCCGAGCGAGGGCGAGATCCTGATCGGCGGCAAACGGGTCAATGACGTGCCGATCCACAAGCGCAACCTCGGCATCGTGTTCCAGAACTACGCGCTCTTCCCACACAAGACCGTGGCCGAGAACGTCGCCTTTGGACTGAAGTACCGCAACGTGCCCAAGGCCGAGATCGCCGGCCGCGTGCAGAAGGCGCTCGACCTCGTGCAACTTCCGGACGTAGGTGCCCGCTACCCCAAGGCGCTCTCTGGCGGCCAGCAGCAGCGCATCGCGCTGGCCCGCGCCATCGTCATCGAGCCCGACGTGCTGCTGCTCGACGAGCCGCTCTCGGCGCTCGACGCCAATCTGCGCGAGGACATGCGCGTCGAGCTCAAACGCATCCAGGAACAGATCGGCGTGACCACGGTCTTTGTCACCCACGACCAGTCCGAGGCGCTGGCCATGTCCGACCGGATCGTGGTCATGAGCGCAGGGCGGATCGAGCAGGTCGGCACCCCGGAAGAGGTCTACAACACCCCTGCCAGCGAGTTCGTCGCCAGCTTTCTCGGCGCCTCGAACATCATGGCTGCGCGGGTCACCGGGCAGGACGCCGAGACGTTGCATCTCGAGCATCCGCTCTTCGGCGCGATACCCGTGCCCGCAGCCAAGGCCCCGGCCCTCGCCGGCGCCACGCGCGCAAAGCTGGTGCTGCGGGCCGAGAAGCTGCAGATCGTCGCGGCGGGCGCCCCCACACCGGGCATGATCGCCGCGCCCGCGACCGTCGAGGCGGTCGATTACCAAGGGCAGACCGTGCGCTATTTCGTGCGCGTCGGCGACACCCAGCTGCAGGCGATCAACATGATCGACGAACGCCCCTACCCCCAGGGAGAGGCTGTGCAGGCCGCCTTCCGCCCCAAGGATTGTGCGGCCCTTCCGGAGAGCTGAAGATGAGCCATCTTTTCTACCAGAGCGGGGGTCGCAAGCCGGTCCTCGAACAGGCGCGTGGCGTCTACATGTGGGACACCGAGGGCAAGCGCTATCTCGACGGGTCCTCGGGCGCGATGGTCTGCAATATCGGCCACTCCAACGAAAACGTGCTCGCCGCGATGCGCGATCAGATGGAGAAGTCCACCTTCGGCTACCGGCTGCATTTCGAGACCGAGGCGTCTGAGAAACTCGCCGCAAAGACCGCCGAGAAGATGCCCGAAGGGCTCGACAAGGTGTTCTTCGTCTCCGGCGGGTCGGAGGCGATCGAGAGCGCGATGAAGCTGGCCCGGCAATGGGCCGTGGCCACCGGTCAGGGCAGTCGCTGGAAGGTGATCTCGCGCAGCCCGTCCTACCATGGCTGCACCCTCGGCGCGCTTGCGATCACCGACTACGCGCCTCTGACCGTGCCCTTCGCGCCGATAATGCGCGAGATGCCCAAGGTGCCCGCCCCGCGCGCCTATCTCGACGGGCTCGACCCGGACGACCCGGCGACCGGGCATCACTACGCCGACATGCTCGCCGAAACGATCGAGCGCGAAGGGCCCGACAGCGTGCTGGCCTTCGTGCTCGAGCCGGTCGGCGGCGCCTCCACCGGCGCGCTGGTGCCGCCCGAGGGCTACATGCGCCGCGTGCGCGAGATCTGCGATCGCTACGGCGTGCTGCTGATCATGGACGAGGTGATGACCGGCGCCGGGCGCACCGGCGCCTTCCTCGGCTGCGAGCACTGGGGCACCCGTCCCGACATCGTGGCCCTGTCCAAGGGCTTCGCGGCCGGCTACGCGCCGCTGGGCGGGATCGTCGCGCCGGATCGCATCGTCGATCCGGTGTTGGCGCAGGGCGGCTTCGCCCATGGCTTTACCTATGCCGGCAACCCGCTGAGCTGCGCCGCAGGGCTCGCGGTGCTCGAAGAGATCGACACCCAGGGGCTGGTGGCCAACGCCGCGAAACAGGGTGACGCCCTCAAGGCGCGGCTGGAGCGGTTGATGCAGCGCCACGAGATCATCGGCGACGTGCGCGGCAAGGGGCTGCTGCTGGCCTTCGAATTCATGGCGGACCGGCGGCGCAAGACTCCGCTTCCCCGCGCGCTCAACGCCTACCTGCGCTTCGTGCAGATCGCCTATGACAATGGGCTGATCGTCTATTCGCGCCGGACCCGCGCAGGGCTCGAGGGCGACCACATCCTTGTCTGCCCGCCGCTGATCGCCACCGCGACCCACCTCGACGAGATCGAGCACGTTCTGGATCTCTCGCTGAGGCAATTCGCCGCCGAGCTGCCGGCGCTGCAGGGGGTGCACTGAGATGTCCAAGGTCATCATCACCTGCGCCGTCACCGGCTCGATCCATACGCCGTCGATGTCGCCCTATCTTCCGGTCACCGCCGAGCAGATCACCGACCATGCCGTCGGCGCCGCCGAAGCCGGCGCGGCGATCCTGCACCTGCATGCACGTGACCCTCTGACCGGACGGCCCTCCGCCGACCCGGCGCATTTCCAAGGCTTCCTGCCGCGGATCAAGCAGGCGACCGATGCCGTTTTGAACCTTTCCACCGGCGGCAGCGCCACGATGAGCCTCGACGAACGGCTCGCCGCGCCCAAGGCTGCGGCGCCCGAGATGTGCTCGCTCAACATGGGCAGCATGAACTTCGCGCTCTACCCCGCGGCCGAGCGCATCACCGACTGGCGGCACGACTGGGAAAAGCCCTTCCTGGAAAACTCCGACGACCTCGTGTTCAAGAACACCCCGCGCGACATCGCGCGGATCCTCACCGAGCTTGGGCAGGAGCGCGGCGCCCGCTTCGAGTTCGAGTGCTACGACCTGAGCCATCTCTACATGCTGCGCCATTTTGCCGACCGCGGGCTGGTGAAGGCGCCGTTCTTCATCCAGTTCGTCTTCGGCGTGCTTGGCGGCATGGGGCCGGACCCGGAAAACCTGACGCATATGAAGCTGATCGCCGACAAGCTGTTCGGGCAGGACTACATGTTCTCGGTGCTGGCGGCAGGGCGGCACCAGATGCCGCTGACCACCATGGCGGCGACCATGGGCGGGCACGTGCGCGTCGGGCTCGAAGACAGCCTGATGATCGCCCGCGGCCAGCTCGCCCGGACCAACGCCGAACAGGTGGCCAAGATCCGCCGCATCGTCGAGGAGCTTGGTCGCGAGGTCGCCAGCCCCGGCGAAGCGCGCGAGATGTTGGGACTCAAGGGTGGCGAGAGGACCGCGATATGACAGACGCGACCCTGCGCCAGGCGACGCGGCACGATGCCGGGCGGCTCAATCACGCGCTCGAGCAACTGTCGGACACGCTGGGCGACACGCATCATGCGAGCGACGCGCAGATCGCCGCCGCCGGCTGGGGGCCTCATCCGGCGTTCCGTGCCATCCTTGCAGAGCAAGGCGACAGGGTGGTCGGCGCGGCGCTCTATTCCCCCAGCTTCTCGACCGCGCGCGGCGGCGCGGTGGTCTATGTCTCGGATCTCTGGATCGACACCGACAGTCGCGGCAACGGTCTCGGCCCGCGCCTGCTCGCCGCGGTGGTGCGCGATGCGCAAGCCACTTGGGGGGCGCAAAAGATGAAACTCAACGTCTACCATGCCACGCCGCGCGCCCGCAGTTTCTACGAGCGGCTGGGGTTCAGCCCCGCCAGCGGACAGACCGAGATGCACCTCGACGCCAAGGGCTGCGCTGCCCTCAAGGAGACCCGATGAAAGCCTTTCTCGACGACCGCCAGCGGCTGCACGACCCCAAACATTTCATGGCCAACGGCAAGGTCCTGCCCAGCCCCGAGCAGCCGCGCCGGATCGAGGTGCTGAAGGCGGCAGCGGAAGATGTCGGTTGCGTCTTCGAAGCACCGGCCGACGCCGGCCTCAGCCCGATCGCCGCGCTGCATTCGGCCGAGTACCTGACGTTCCTGCGCAATATCTACACGCGCTGGCAACGCATCCCCGACGCCGGCCCCGAGGTGATCCCCAACATCCATCCCGCAAACCGCGGCGATGGATATCCGAAATCCGCCATCGGCCAGGCCGGCTATCATCAGGCCGATACCGCCTGCCCGATCGCCGAATGCACCTTCGACGCCGCCTACTGGTCGGCACAGGCCGCCATCTCGGGTGCCGATTTCATCGCCTCCGGCCCGGCCTACGCGCTGTCGCGGCCGCCGGGGCACCACGCCTTTGCCGACCTCGCCGGGGGCTTCTGCTTTCTCAACAACTCGGGGATCGCCGCCGAGCGCCTGCGGATGGCGGGCTTCCGACCCGCGATCCTCGACGTCGACGTGCACCACGGCAACGGCACGCAAGGCATTTTCTACGCCCGCGACGACGTGCTCACCGTGTCGATCCATGCCGACCCGGCGCGCTTTTACCCGTTCTTCTGGGGCCATGCGCAAGAGCGCGGCGAAGGCCGCGGCCTGGGATGCAACCTGAACCTGCCGCTGCCCCGTGGCACCGATGATGCCGCCTATCTCACCGCCCTGCAGACCGCCCTTGATCGGGTTCGGAACTTCGGCGCCGACGCGCTGGTCGTCGCGCTCGGGCTTGATGCGTCGATCGACGATCCCTTCCAAGGCTTTGCGGTCACCCAGGACGGCTTCGCGCGGATCGGCGCCGCCATCGCAAAGGCCGGGATCCCGACGCTCTTCGTGCAGGAAGGCGGCTACCTGAGCGCTTCCCTCGGCGCAAATCTCAGCCGTGTCCTTGGCGGATTCCAGGGCGGCTGATCCGTACTGCAGCGCGCGCAAGTGCTTTGACCCGTCGCTCGTGAGGACATCGCGGCCCGCGTCGCGGCACCAGCCCGACCGCCGGGAGAGGCGTCGCCGCACGACCCAAAGCGCGGGGCAGGACCCAGCTCCAGGGGCGGTCTACGGTTCAAAAGAAACGTCGCGGGCGAACGTTGTGAAAGGGCTTGAAGCAGCCAGCGTGCCTGCTCCCCCCAACACTCTAAATCACCCTCCATCGCACCCCGCCGCCGCATCCCTCCGCTCAATAATGGAACCGGCATTGCGCGATCTCGAGCGTCTGGGCCACGCCTTCGCCGGTGACGCGGTAGACCAGACGGTGCTCGCGGGTGATGCGCCGCGACCACCAGCCGCTCAGGTCGCCCTTGAGCGGCTCGGGCTTGCCGGTGCCGTCATACGGGTGACGGCGGCATTCCTCGATGAGCTTGTTGAGCCGCTTCAGGGTTTGTCGGTCGGTGTCCTGCCAGTGGCGGTGCTCGGCCCACGCCTCACTTGAGAACGTAATCTTCATCGCCAAGCTCGACCTCGAGACCTTTGCCCGCATCGAGCTCGGCAATGGAGGCGCGCAGGCGGGCGGCGTTGCGCGGCGAGGACAGCAGGTAGAGCGTGGTCTGGATCGCGTCCCACTCCTCCTGCGCCACCATCACCACGCCCTCGCGGCCGGTGCGGGTGATGACCAGCTCCTCGCGGTCCTCGACCACCTTGTCGAGCGCCTTGGCGAGGCCGTTGCGGGCGTCTGTATAGGTCATGACGTTCATGGCGATCCCTCCCGGAGCCGGTGCTGCGCCACACGCCATACGGGGCCGGACGAACTGGCCGGGGCAGGGGCGCTGCGGTCTCGATTGATATGTTCAGAATCCTGTACATGTCAAGGGCCGGCCCCGGTCGCTGGCCCGTGCCGAGGCGGGGGGGCATGAGAAAGGGGGCCGCGCGGGCCCCCTTCCTGTCGCTGCGCTCAGGCGGTCGATCAGGAGGATTGATCGAGCGTGAAGGCGGCGGTGTAGTTGTCGGCGTTGCTTGCGTCGATCAGCAGGCAGTCGAAGAGTTGTTTCTCCTCGGCGACCTTGAGCTCGCCGGTGTTGATGAAGTGATCTGCCTGGCGCACCGCCTCCTCGGCGAAGATGGCTACCGGCTGCAGCACGGTGTAGGTCAGCTCGCCGGCCTTGACGGCTTCGACGGCGTCGGGGGAGCCATCGAAGCCGCCGACGACCATGCCCTCGAGCTGGCCGGCTTCCTTGAGTGCCGCGATTGCGCCGAGGGCCATCTCGTCATTGCCGGAGATCACGCCCTTGATGTCGGGGTTGGCCTGCAGCATCGACTGCATCTTGGAATAGCCCTGGGTGCGGTCCCAGTTGGCGACTTCCTGCGCCTTCTTCTCGAGGTCGGGATACTGGCTCAGCACGGTCTCGAAGCCGTTGGAGCGGGTCTGGGCGTTGTTGTCGGAGGGGGCGCCGAAGAGCTCGACATAGGAGCCCTCGCCGCCGATCGCCTCGACCCAGGCCATCGCGCCGAGCGCGGCTCCCTGGGCGTTGTTCGAGACGAGCTGCGCCTTGGCGAGGCCGGACTGGTTGATCTCGGCGTTGACGATGAACACCGGGATGCCGGCCTCGACCGCCTTCTTCACCGCGCCGACCGAGCCGTCGGCATTGGCCGGGTCGAGGATGATCGCCTTGGCCTGGTTGGTGATCGCGGTGTCGACGAGATTGCTCTCGGTGTTCGTGTCGCCCTTGTGGGCGGCGACGTTGGCCTCGTAGCCCAGCTCCTCGGCGGTGGCCTTGGCGACCTCGCCCTCGGTGAACCAGTAGGGGTTCGAGGGATCGTTGACGATGATCGAGATCAGGCCGTCGGCCATCGCGGCCTGTGCCATGAGCGGCAGGGCGGCGACGGTGGCGAGGATGGTGCGGCGGGTGAGTTTCATGGTTTGGGGTCCTCCCGTTGGGTTTTGGAACTGCCGGAGGCTCCGGCAGAGGGGTTCGGGTGCGGGGTCTCCTCGCCCCGCATCCGCGAAATCTCAGCGGCCGGTGCGGCCGTATTGCAGGCTGTTGAGCAGCACGGCGAGCACGATCACGGCGCCGGTGAAGACGGTCTGCCAGTAGGCCGAGACGCCGATGATCACGAGACCGTCGCTCAGGAAGCCGATGACGAAGGCGCCGAGCATGGTCCCGCGGACATTGCCGCGCCCGCCGGTGAGGGCGGCGCCGCCGATCACCACCGCGGCGATGGCGGTGAGCTCGTAGGTGGTGCCCGCGGTGGGGCCGGCGGAGGTCAGCTGCGAGCTCAGCACGAGGCCGGCGATGGCGGCGCAGATGCCCGAGAGCACGTAGACCGAGACCTTGACCTTGCGGGTTGGCACGCCCGAAAGCTCGGCGGCGCGCTCGTTGCCGCCCGAGGCGTAGAGCCAGCGGCCGAAGGCGGTGCGGGCCAGCACGAGGCCCACGGTCAGCGCCACCAACGCCAGCACGATCACCCCGATGGGCACGCCGCCGATGCGGTTGAAGCCGAGCCAGTCGAAGCCGGTATTGCCCAAGGCGGCGTCGCCGCCGAGGTTGTTGTAGGTCAGGCCGTTGGTCATCAGGAGCGCCACGCCGCGGGCGACGTAGAGCATGCCGAGCGTGGCCACGAAGGCGGGCACGTTGAAGAAGGCGATGAGCACGCCGTTGATCGCGCCGACGAAGGCGCCGAGGCAGAGGGTCAGCAGCACCACCGCCCAGACCGGCGGGTAGAGGATGACGCCGGCGGCCGGGATCTCGACGCCCTGCATCAGGTAGCCCGCGACCACCCCCGAAAGCCCCAGCGTGGAGCCCACCGAGAGGTCGATGCCGCCGTTGAGGATCACCAGCAGCATGCCGATGGCCAGCAGGCCGAAGATCGCCACGTGGCTCGACATGATCAGGAAGTTGCCGACGCTGAAATAGACCGGCGACAGGATCGAGAACACGATGATGATCGCCACGAGGGCGAAGAAGGCGCGGCCTTCGAGAAGGATCTTTCCGATATTCATGCTGCTGCCACCCGTTGTCGGCTTGGAAGTCGTGATGTCCGCCATGATGGCCTCCCTCAGTGGTGCACGGCTTCGCCAGAGGCGGCCATGATCTGTTCCTTGGTTGCGGTGTGGTCGAACTCGGCGGCGATGCGGCCCCGGTGCATGACGACGATGCGGTGGGCGATGCTCAGGCATTCTCCGACCTCGGAGGTGGTGTAGACCACCGCCAGGCCGCGCTGCTTCGCGGTCTCGGCCAGAAGCTTGAAGACCTCGGCCTTGGCGCCGATGTCGATGCCGCGCGACGGCTCGTCGAGCAGGATGACCTCGGGCCGGGTGGCGAGCATCTTGCCGATCACCACCTTCTGCTGGTTGCCGCCCGAGAGCGAGCCGATCATCGCACCGCCGCCATCGGTCTTGACGGTGACCTCGCGGATCGAGGTCTCGATGACGGCGCGCTCCGCCTTGCGCGAGGTGAAGAGCCCGCGGGTGAAGGCGCCGATCGAGGCCAGCGACAGGTTCTGGCCGACGGTCATGGTCTGCACCAGCCCGTCGCGCTGCCGGTCCTCGGGGACCAGCACCAGGCCGGCCTCGATGCGCTGTGCGATCGACAAGCGCGAGACATCCTGCCCGTGCAGCTTCACCGCGCCGCCGCTGGCGGCGAGGCGCCCGGCGGCGCATTCCATCATCTCGGTGCGCCCGGCGCCCATCAGCCCGTAGATGCAGACGATCTCGCCGGCCTTCACGGAAAGGCTCATGTGGTCGACCACCAGCCCGTGGCCCGAGGGATCGGGCACGCAGAGCGCGTCGATCGAGAGGGCAGGGGCCCCCATCTGACTTTCGGGCGGACTGCCGAGATCGAAATTCTCGCCCACCATGTTGCGCACGATCCACTCGAGATCGATCTCGGCGCGCGGTGCCCAGGCGGTCATCTCG
>NZ_JBYNAH010000158.1:0-12498 GCF_059781815.1 Salipiger sp.
GTCGAGCGCCGAGACGTTCAGCGCGCCGCTGAGGGTGATCGTGCCATCCTCGACCAGCGCTCGGGTGCTGCCGTCGATGGTGTTGACCGAGATCTTCGCCGCGACCTCGTAGCTCGACTCGTTGAGCGCCGAGACGGACAGGCTCGTGCCGCTGAAATCGCCGGTGAGCTGCGCCAGAACCGTGTCCGAGCCGTAGAGATAGGTCGCGCCGATCAGCGAGGCCTGCACCTTGTTCTCGAAATGGCCGTCATTGCTGGCCTCGATGGCAAAGGCTCCGCCCGAGGTGATCGTGCCGTCGACGATGGCCTGCGTGTCGCGGGTCACCGTCATGATGCCGATGGAGACCTCGAAATCGTCGAGCAGCGAGTTGATGATGCCGGTGGTGTCGGTGCCTTCGGTGCCCTCCTCGTCGGGCGTGACATCCAGGATCAGCGAGGAAGAGTCATTTGCCCGCACGAGGCCCGAGACGGACTCCCCCTGCAAAAGCGCGCTCCCGACCGTCACCTGGGCGCCCGACTGAACGGTGGCATGGGTGGTGACATCGGCGATCACCGCGTTGGCGAAGGATCCAAGCACCGACTGGCTGCCGTCGATCTCGACATCGAGCAGGGTCGAGGCCTCGAGGCTGAAGGCGGCGGCGGTGATCTCGGACGTGCCGGCCACGTTGGCGCTGGCGCTGGCCGTGGGCATCTGCAGCGGGTTGCCCTCGCTGAAGTTGAAATCCGAGAAATCGCCGGTGGCGTCGAGCACACGCTCGGCATGGGCCGAGAGCGCCACGGTGCCCGAGGAATGGATATCGCCCTGCACGTCGACCGAGGACGAGACCGAGCCGATGCCGGTCAGCTCGAGCAGGGTCAGCCCGAAGCCGGAGGCCGAGTTCGACGCCGCGAGCGTGACGTTGCCGATCGGGTTCAGCGCGGTGCCGAGCGAGACGCCGCTGGCAAGCGTGATGGACTCGGTCTCGACGGTAAAGTCCATGCCCACGGTGGCGGCGCTGTCCCAGCCGTCGATGCTGAGTGAGACGTCGGGGTTGAGCACGCCGAACTCGCTCACGATGGACAGGCTGTCGGTCGGCGCGTCGAAGGACAGGCTCTCGAGCCCCGGGCCGTCGATGATGAAATCGAACGCGCCCGGATCGAGGTCGAGCGAGGCGCTTTGCGTGCCAGGCAGCAGCGTCTGCATGTCGATGGTGACCGTGCTCGCGGTGTTGGTCAGGTAGACCGGCTCGAGCCCGGAGAAGCGCAGCTCGGTGCCGTCGATCAGGAAGCTGCCGCTGTTGGGATCTTCCGGCAGGTAGGTGACATTCTCGCGCTGGCCGTTGATGACCAGCGTGTCGAAACCGGCCTCGCCACCGTCGATGGCTCCGGACAGGGCGCCATTCGCATCCAGCGTGAAGGTATCGTTGTTGTTGGCGGCGCCGGTCAGGGTCTCGACACTGCTGAAGCTGAGGTTGACGAAGCCGTCGGTGGCGACCCCGGCATCGGGCTGGCCAATGGTCCACTCGACGTCGTTTGCCGTCTCGAAGGCGAGGCTGTCGAGCCCGTCTCCCCCGTCGAAGCTGAAGCTGAGCGGAGTGTGATCGCCGAAGCTGAGCCCGTCGAGCGTGATGACATCGCTGCCGGCCCCGCCGGTGATCGAGATGCCCGAAATCTCGGACAGATCGCCGAAGCTCAGCACCGTGTTGCCGGTACGGTCGAGGATCTGCACCCGCTGGACCGCGGCGGCGGTGCTGCCGTCGTTTTCGACCTCCTCGTGCAGCTGCACCAGCAGGTCGGTGTCGCGATTGTCCTGATAATAGGCGCTGAGATCGAGCGCCAACACGTCGCCGTTCAACAGCACCCGTTGTTCGAGCGGGTCGAGCATGAGCTGTCGCGCCGCCCGCTCGAGCGCCGCGAAGCGCCGTTTGTCTTTCCGTTTCAGCCGGCTCTTCACGCGACGTGTGTAAGGAATCCGCGGTAGCTGGCCGGGGCGTTGCTGGGCGAACGGAAAAGACATGTCAAAATTCCAGAACTGAGTTCCAATGCGCCCAGATCTCGCCACCTTGTCCCCAGGCGGTACACGTCATACGACGCATGCAGAGCGGGCATGGCTACTATGCGCGCCCGGGGGTTGTGCGGCAAAGAATTTTATTCTGCCTTTGGGATTATTCCGATGCTTCGGCGTTCACTTTTCGAGAGGATATGTCGCTTCCAGCCTCTGGATGAGCAGCGTAAGTGCATGTTTCGTTGATATTGTGCCATCGATTTTACAATCAGAGCGTGTGTAGAGCCGTTCCTGCTGGATCTGGCAGGCGCGATGGACGAACGCCTGGTAGGCGCAGAGATACCCGCGGAGCCACTCAAGAAATCGTGATTCCTGACCTATGCGAACCGAATCGTTCAATTGTGTCAATTTTCTGGCCAAGGCGACGTCCAGCGGCAGCTCGATCCAGACCGAGAACGGCAGGCGGCCTTTGAGCGCGGGGTCGAGGGGACCGAGCGGGGTATCGAGGATCACCGTCGGGTTGTGCGACACCGCCCGGCCGATCGCATCGGCAAGGCCCGGGGCTTCCATTTCCTCGTATGGCGCACCGCGCGCGAGCCAATCCTGCATGGCGGACGGGCCGTTCCGGGTGAATGTCTCGAAATCATCATAACGCAGCACCGGCGCCCCGATCCGCTCTGCAAGCGCGGTCGAGAGGGTCGTCTTGCCGCTGCCCGGCGGTCCGGAAATAGTGATGAGCGCAGGCAGGGTCACGCAGGCTTCTCCGCCGCGGTCACGTGAAAGGTCATGTCGATCTGCACCGCTTTCGGGGGCAGGGCGCGCAGCCCGGCCTCCTGCATCCAGCCGCGATAGACCGAGGGCGCGCGGTAGAACGGCCCGAAGACGAGGTTCGCCGCCGCCGCGAGGCCGCGCGGGACCGGCTCGTCCGCCAGCGCGCCGCGCTCGCAGACGATGAGCCGCCCGCCGGGTGGCAGGTGCTCTGCCGCCTGTCGCAGCAGGGCGAGGGCGTCCTTTGGTGCCCAGTCGTGCAGGACCGATTTGAAGAGCACCGCGTCTGCCTTGGGCCAAGCGGTCTCGCGGGCATCGCCGGGCAGGAAGCTCAGGCGCGGCTCGGGCGCGGCTTTCATCCGTGCAATCCCAAGATGGCAGACCGCCGGCAGGTCGAGCACGGTGGCGCGCAACGACCGGTGCCGCTCGAGCAACGCCTGCGCCATCACGCCGGTGTTTCCCCCGATCTCGAGCAGATGCGCGCTGCCGTCGAGCGGGATCAGCGGCGCCAGTGCCGGGGCCTCGCGGCGCGACAACGCGGTGACATAGGCGACCCAAGGCGCGCTGTCCTCGATCTGGGCGGCGCCGGTGCCGCGGGCGCGGTCGTAGCGGAAGAAGCCGAAGGTCTCCGCTCGCGACTGGAACGCACGCACCCCCGAGGACAGAGCCGGGCCATGTCGGAGCATGTCGCAGGCGGCGAGCGCCGTGAACTCGACCAGAGCTGCAAGATCGTCTGGCGCTTTCAGAAGCTCCGCCATCGCGGCGCTCGGGCGCCATCCGTCATCGCAGGCGAAGAGCGCCCCGCGCTCCGAGAGGATCTGCACCGCCCACGCTTCTTCGAGGTGCGGGCCGGGCGCGGGAAGCCGCTCGAACAGGCGATGGTGCAAGGCCGCCCGCAGGGCCGAGAGCGCCGGCAGGTCGTCGAGCAGGGCCGCTTCGAGACTGCGGGCATCAGATTGCAGGTTAGGGTTGTCCATCCGCCTCTCCGGTTTCGGCGAGCTTGCGTCAGCGACGGGCGCCATGCAACATTGCGGCGCGTCTCTACGGGAGGATGACGGATGCCCCCTTGTCAGTCTGTGCCGGCGATCCTGCTGGGCCTGAGCCTTGCGTTGCCGGCCTCCGCCCAGCCGCATGACTGCCTGATCGAGCCACGGGCGGTGATTTCGCTCACCTCGACCGAGCAGGGGCGCATCGACGCGGTGCTGGTGCGGCGTGGTGATCGTGTCAGCGCCGGGCAGCCGCTGATCCGGCTCGAGGATTCGATCCAGCGCCTGCAGCTCGAGATGGCCAGCGCCAAGGCCGGGACCGACGTGGAGCTGCGCGCCGCCGAGGCGCGGGTCGGCTTCCGGCGGGAGTCGCTGGCGCGCTCGGAGCGTCTGTTCGCCAAGGAGACCGTCACCGAGGCCTCCGTCGAGGACAAGCGCATCGAGCTGACCCTCAGCGAGATGGCGCTGGAGGAGGCGCATGTCGCGCGCGAACTGGCGCAGATCGAGCGCCGCATGGCCAGCGCGCTGCTTGACCGGCGCACGATCTCGAGCCCGGTGGACGGCATCGTTCTCTCGGTCGAGGCGGCGGCGGGGGAATACGCTTCGGACACCGAGGAAATGTTGGTGCTGGCCGAGATGGATCCGCTGCTTGTCGAGGTTTTCGTGCCGCTCGACTATTTCGAGCGCATCGCGGTCGGCGATCGCTACGAGGTCGCTCAGGTGGCGCCGCTCGACGGCCGTTTCGAGGCGACGGTGCGCACGGTGGACCACGTTTTCGACGCCGCCTCGGGGACCTTCGGGGTTCAGCTCGAGATGGCCAATCCCGGCGCCGAAATTCCGGCAGGGACGCGCTGCATGGTGGATTTCGATCAGGCCTCTCACTGAGATCTCTCCGGCGAGGAGCGCGCGGCCGGACCCTTCGCGCGCCTGCGCGTGACCGCCCGCTGCCCGGACACGGCAGAAGCCCTCCGACAACCGGCCTCTGGCCGGGTGCGAGCGCCGCCGGATGTCGCGCCTCCTCAAGCCATCGCGTCTCCGTCGGGTTCAGCCTCTGCTCCTAGCAGGATCTGCTCGGCAAAGCGGGCATAGCAGGGGCGGCGGACGTCAGCCGGGGTCGGGAGATGCGGAAACGCCGGTCTCCTCGCGCAGGGCGACGCTGTCGCGGGCGACCAGCTGTCCGCTGATCAGCACCTTCGTGGCAGGCTCGGGCGTGGTCGCGATGAGCATGTCGTCGAGCAGGCGGACGGCCATGGCGCCGATCCGGCGCTTCGGCACGTCGACCGTGCTCAACGCCGGCTCGCTCATGGCGCTCATGGGCAGGTTGTCGAAGCCGACGACCGAGACGTCTTCCGGGATGCGCAGGCCGCGCTCGCGCAGCGCCTTCATGAAACCGAAGGCGACCATGTCGTTGGCGCAGAAATAGGCCTCGGCGATCTCGGGCGCGCTGGCGAGCTGCGCGGCGCTGTCGCGGTAGGCGCCGTCGAGGGTGGAATCCACCGACAGGATCAGGGCCGGGCTGGGGTCGAGATTGAGCGCGGCCATCCCGCGCAGGAAGGCGGCGTGGCGCAGCTCGAAATTGGTCACTGCCGTGTGGCTCGATACCATCCCGATGCGGCGGAAGCCGCGCTCGGCGAGATGTTTCAACACCGCAAAGACTGTCTGGTCATTGTCCATGTCGACGAAGCTGATGTTCAACCGCGGGTGATATGTGTCGATGAAGACGAGCGGCAGCGGTACCCGGGCGAGGGTTTGCACTTCGTCGACGGAGAGCTCGGTTCCGAGGATCACCGCGCCGCGCAGATCGCCCGAGCGCAGCGACTCGGCGATGCTGTCGATCTCGGTGCGTTCGAAGCTCTCTACCTGCAGGGAGTAATCGCGCCGTGTCGCTTCGTAGGACATGCCGTCGATATAGTCCGAGATGAAATGATTGTGGTCGCGGTTCACCGTGTGACCGTGCCGGGCGATCTTGAGAAAGCGCAGCGTGTTGACGGAATCGGGCCGGCTCCGGCTGGTCCGGGGCTTGTAGTTCATCTCGCGCACGGCGCTCAGCACGCGCTGGCGAGTCGCTTCGGAAATCTCGCCTTTGCCATTCAGAACCAGCGAGGCGGTCGCCGCCGAGACGCCGGCGCATTCTGCCACCTGGCGCAGAGTTACCGACTTTTTTTCTTGTTTTGTCATGGGTTGCCCGAGCCTTGTGGAGCGGTCTTTGTTTACTAAACTTCTTCTTCCCTGTCGACAGCCTGAAGAAAGAATATCTTCACGATTCCGACGGAAAGCCTATTGAACGCTCCTGAATTATTTGCTAGCGATTTACTAAATCAAGTATAAGTTTACTAAATCCGATGGGAGGAGAGGATGCGTAAGCTTGATGGCCGTCTGGCCATTCTGTCGGCGCTCGTGCTTGCGCTGCTGGTGATCGGGGGCATCACCTCGGGCGGCACCTACCTGTCGCTGTTCAATCTTCAGTCCATGGCGACGCAGGTGCCGGAGATCGGCCTTCTCGCGATCGGCGTGATGCTCGCCATGTGTGCCGGCAATGGCGGCATCGACCTCTCGGGCATCGCTCTGGCCAACCTGGCGGGGGTCACCTCGGGGCTGGTGGTCACGCAATTCATCTCTGCCGCAGAGGCGCCGTGGCTCTTCACCCTGGCATTCGCCGCCGGCGCGGTGCTGGTGGGGCTCTTGGGCGGGTTGCTGAACGGCCTGATCATCTCGCGCCTCGGCATCACCCCGATCCTCTGCACGCTTGGCACCCAGATGCTGTTCACCGGTCTCGCAGTGGTATTTTCCGACGGTCGCTCGGTCACCGTGGGCTCGCCCGATCCGCTCTACGAGATTGGCAATGGCGTGATCTTCGGCGTGCCCTACGGCTTCCTGATCTTTCTCAGCGTCGCGCTTGTGCTGGGGGCGGCGCTGCGCTTCACCCCGTTCGGGATGCGGCTGATGCTGACCGGAGCGAACGCGCGGGCCGCCGATTTCAGCGGGTTTTCCAAGAACACCATCTTCACGGTCACCTACACGATCTCGGGCGCGCTGGCCGGCCTGTCGGGCGTGATCATTGCCGCGCGCAACGTGAATGTGAAATGGGACTACGGCACCAGCTACCTGCTGATCGCGATCCTGATCGCGGTGATGGCGGGCACCCGGCCCGAGGGCGGCTATGGGCGCGTGCTCTGCGTCGTGCTGTCGGCCATCGTGCTGCAGCTGCTGTCGAGCCTTCTCAATTTCATCGGCCTATCGAACTTCGTCCGCGATTTCGCCTGGGGGGCGCTGCTGCTCGCCTTCCTCGCGGTGGGGCGCTTCGAACTCATCGAGCGGCTGGCTGCTGGAATACCTTCGGCGCGTGCCCCTCGCGCGTCGAAGAGCTGAGCTTGAGGGAACTCTAGGGAGGAGGAATCCATGAAAAAGACGTTCAAACTGGGCTGTGTTGCGGCTCTCATGGTCACGGCCGCAGGCGCCGCGATGGCCGAAGGCACGATCACCACCGTGGTCAAGATCAGCGGCATCCCGTGGTTCGACCGCATGGAGACCGGGGTGGAGCTCTTCGCCGAGCAGAACCCGGACATGACCATCAGCCAGGTCGGCCCGGCGCAGGCGGACAGCGCCCAGCAGTTGCAGATCGTTCAGGATCTCATCGCCAAGGGCACCGATGCGCTGGCGGTGGTGCCGATGGATCCGGCGATCCTGGAGGGCATCTTCAAGCGCGCCATGGACCGCGGCACGATCATCGTGACGCACGAGGCCGACAACCAGATGAACACGATGGTGGATGTCGAGGCCTTCGACAATGCCGAGTACGGCGCGGCGCTGAACGAGCGGCTGGCGGAGTGCATGGGCGGCGAGGGCAAGTGGACCACCTTCGTGGGCTCGCTGGGCAGCCGCACCCACATGCAGTGGGTCGGCGCTGGCGAGGAAAATGCCAAGAAATACGAGGGTATGGAGCTGGTCGATCCGAATAACGAGAGCTTCGACGACGCCAACGGCACCTATGAGAAGGCCAAGGAGATCCTGCGCAAGCACCCGGATATCAAGGGCTTCCAGACCTCGGCGGGCAATGACGTGCTGGGCGTGGGCCGCGCAATCGAGGAGGCCGGTCTGGCCGGTCAGGTCTGCCTCGTCGGCACCGGTCTGCCGAACCCGTCGGCGGCCTATCTTGACAGCGGCGCGATCACCGCGATCGGCTTCTGGGATCCGCAGAAGGCCGGCATGGCGATGAACGCGGTGGCCAAGATGCTGCTCGAGGGCGGTGAGCTGTCCGATGGCATGGATCTCGGCGTCGAGGGCTATGAGAGCGTGACGCTCAAGGATGGTCCGGGCGACGGCAAGCTGCTGATCGGCAACGGCATGGTCCTGGCCGACAAGGACACCTACAAGGACTACCTCTTCTGAGGTTGCCCTTCCCACGGGGGCGCCTGACCGCGCCCCCGGACCCTTTCGATCAAGAGGCGCCTTTCCCGTGACCCAGAGCGATCTTCCGGATCAGCCGTTTCTAGAGCTGCGCGGCATCCACAAGCGGTTCGGCGGCGTGCATGCGCTGCGCGGGGTCGACCTGACCCTGCATGCCGGCGAGGCCTACCACCTGCTCGGCGAGAATGGCTGTGGCAAGAGCACGGTCATCAAGATCATGTCGGGCGCCCATGCGCCCTCTGAGGGCGACATCGTGCTCGACGGCGTGCATCACGCCGCGCTGAGCCCGATCATGGCGCTCGAGGCGGGGATCGAGACCGTCTACCAGGACCTCTCCCTGCTGCCGAACCTGACGGTTGCAGAAAACGTCGCGCTTGGCGAACAGCTGGTCGGCGGGCACGGGCGCATGCTGCGCTGGCTCAACCGCCGCACGCTTGGCACGACAGCCGCCAAGGCATTGCAGGAGGTCGGGCTGGAGCCGACCCGGACGCTGCTCGGCACCCGCGTGTCGGACCTGCCGCTGGCGATCCGCCAGCGCGTCGCCATCGCCCGCGCCATCGCGCAGGACGCGCGGCTGGTGATCATGGACGAGCCGACAACCTCGCTCACGCGGCACGAGGTCGAGACCCTGATCGAGGTGGTCGGCCGGCTGCGGGCGCAGAACGTCGCGGTGCTCTTCGTCACCCACAAGCTCGAGGAATGTTACCGCATCGGCGGGCAGGCCATCGTCTTCCGCGACGGTCAATGCGTGGCGCAGGGGCCGATCGAGGATTACAGCCGCAACCAGCTCAGCGAGCTGATGACCGGGCGCGAGATCGAGGCCCGTCGCTACCGCTCGGGCACGCCTTCGGACGAAGAGCTGCTGCGGCTCGAGGGGCTGGGCTCGGACGAGGCGTTTCAGGGCGTCAGCGCGGTTCTCAACAAAGGCGAGATCCTCGGCGTGACCGGGCTGTCGGATTCGGGCCGCAACGAGCTGGCGCTGGCGCTGTCCGGGCACCGCGCGATCACCGATGGACGGATCAGCATGGCGGGCGCGCCGGTGCAGATCGAAACCCCCGCGCAGTCCATCGAGCTTGGCATCGGCTACGTGCCCGAAGACCGGCTCGGCGAGGGGCTCTTCATCGACAAATCCATCCTCGACAACGAGGTGACGCTGATCCTCGACCGCATCCTTGGCCCGCTCGGCACGGTGGATCGCGGCAAGGCGCGGGAGGCCGCACGGCGCATCTCGGACGAGATGAAGCTCAACACCTCCGATATCGACCTGCCGGTGGGGGCGCTTTCCGGCGGCAATCAGCAGAGGGTGCTGATCGGCCGCTGGCCCAGCATCGAGCCGCGCCTTCTGGTTCTGCATGGCCCGACCGTGGGGGTCGACGTGGGCTCCAAGGACACGATCTATCGCGCCATTCAGGCGATGGCAGAGCGCGGGATCGGCCTGATCATCGTCTCGGACGACCTGCCCGAACTGCTGCAGAACTGCGACCGTATCCTGGTGATGAATGCCGGACGGATGGCCGCAGAGGTCGCCGGTGCCACCGCCAGCGAAGATGACATCTACCAGGCAATGCTCGCCTCCAAGCTGGAGGCCGCGGAATGACCATGACCCAATCTTCCTTCCAGACCGCCGACACGACCGAGACCGGAGAGGGCCCGGCCCGCCGCCGCCCCGGACTTGCCGAACTCTTCGCGCGCCGGCCCGAGCTCGTGAGCCTGTCGCTGCTGATCGCGATCTGCGTCGCGGTGGCGGTGATCAACCCGGCCTTCCTCGCGCCGACCTCGCTGATCGACATGGGCCGCGCCTCGGTGGTCACCGGGCTCTTCGCGCTGGGGGTCTTTGCGATCCTCGCGGCGGGGGGCATCGACGTCAGCTTCACCGCCATCGCTGCGCTGACCATGTACTCGCTGACGCTCTTCGTGCTGAACATGGCGCCGGGGCTGCCGATGGCGGCGATCCTGGCCATCGCGATCCTCGGCGGCACGCTTCTTGGCGCGATCAACGGCTGGCTGGTGCACAGTCTCAACGTCGCCGCGCTGATCGTGACCATCGGCACGCAATACCTGTTCCGCGGCATCCTGCTGGCCTTCATCGGCACCGTCTGGCTGATGGAGCTGCCGCCGCAGATGGTGGCCTTTGGCAAGGCCTCGATGCTCGACATCACCACTGCGACCGGCGCGACGGTGAGCCTGCCGTGGTATTGCCTCGTCTTCCCGGCCGCCGCTCTGCTCACCTGGGTGATCTTCAACCGCACCCTCATGGGCCGCGCCATCTTTGCCACCGGCGGCAACCCCGAGGTGGCGGCACGGCTGGGCTATGATCAGCGCCGCGTGCATCTCTTCGTCTTCGCCTTCGCCGGCGGGCTCGCCGGGCTGGCCGGCATCGTGCATGTCTGCGCCAACCGCATGGCGAACCCGTTCGACCTCGTGGGGACCGAGATCGGCGTCATCGCCGCCGTGGTGCTGGGCGGGGCGCGGATCACCGGCGGCACCGGCTCGGTCTTCGGCACGGTGACCGGCGTGCTGCTGATCACCGTCGTCAACAATGTGCTGGTGCTCGTAGGCATCCCCTCGACCTGGCAGCGCGTCGTGGTCGGCGCCTTCATCCTTCTCGCCGCGGCCTTCTTCGTGACGCGACGCCGCAAACTGCAATCCCGAACCCGGAAGTGACCCCAATGAAGAAGTTTCTGAACAGCCCCGAGGCCTTTGTCGACGAGATGCTCGACGGCATCTACCGCGCGCATCCAGAGGTCACCTATACCGCCGGCGATTTGCGCTGCTACGTGACCGCGACGCCGGTGGAGGGCAAGGTCGGCATCGTCACCGGCGGCGGCTCGGGCCACCTGCCGACCTTCCTGGGTTTCGTGGGTGAGACCATGCTCGATGGCTGCGCCGTCGGCGGGGTGTTCCAGTCGCCGAGCTCGGACCAGATCCTCGAGGTCACCAAGTATGTCGATCAGGGCGCCGGGGTGCTCTACCTCTACGGCAATTACACCGGCGACATCATGAATTTCGACATGGCCGGCGAGCTGGCCGAGCTCGAGGATATCGAAACCCGCACCGTGATGGGCAATGACGATGTCGCCTCCTCGGTGGTCGGCGAAGAGCACAAGCGCCGGGGCGTGGCCGGGATCTTCTTCCTCTACAAGGCCGCCGGCGCGGCGGCGGCGCAGATGCTGCCGCTCGACGAGGTCGCCCGCATCGCCGACAAGGCCCGGGCCCGGACCCGCACGATGGGCGTCGCGCTGTCGCCCTGCATCGTGCCCGAGGTCGGCAAGCCCGGTTTCGAGATCGGGGAGAACGAGATGGAGATCGGCATGGGCATCCATGGCGAGCCGGGCATCTCGCGCGAGCCGATCAAGCCCGCCGACGAGGTTGTCGATACGATGATGGCGAAGATCTTCGCCGAGACCGACTACGCGTCGGGCGACGAGGTGGCGGTGCTGCTCAACGGCCTCGGCGCCACGCCGCTCGAGGAGCTCTACATCCTGTTCCGCCGGGTCTCGATCCTGTTCGAGGAGCGCGGCGTGAAGATCCGTCATTGCTGGCTCGGCGAGTTTGCCACCTCGATGGAGATGGCCGGGGCCTCGATCTCGGTCCTGCATCTCGACGACGAGCTCGAGCCGCTCATCGCCGCGCCGGCGAACACGCCGTTCTTCAAGCACATCAAGGGGTGAGGCCCATGGCACTGACTGCTGAGCAGATGCGCGGCGTCTTCGCCGCCTGGGCAGACCGCTTCGCGGCCGAACGAGACGCCCTGATCGCGCTCGACGGCAAGGTTGGCGACAGCGATCTCGGCCTGACCATGTCGAAGGGCTTTGCCGCCGCCAACGAGGCGGTGGCGGGGCTCGAGGATCCGGGCCTGCCCGGCCAGATCAAGGTGGCGGGGGCGGCAATCGCCAAGGCTGCGCCCTCGACCATGGGCACGCTGATGGCGACGGGCTTCCTGCGCGGCTTCAAGGCGCTCGAGGCGGCTGACAGCTTCGGCACGAAGGAGGCGGCGGCGTTCTGGCGCGCCTTCGCGGATGGCGTCGCGCAGCGCGGCAAGGCCAAGCTCGGCGACAAGACCGTGCTCGACGTGCTCGACCCGATCGCGGTGTCGCTCGAAGGCGCGGATGGGGCCCTTCCGCAGGCGCTCGACAAGGCCGTGGCAGATGCGGGCGACGCGCTCGAGGCGACCAAGGACATGGTCGCGCAGCATGGCAAGGCCGCGGCGTTTCAGGAAAAGTCGCGCGGCCTGCCCGATGCCGGCGGCACCGTGGCGCTGATCCTCATCGAGGTGATGCGCGATGTGGCCAAGGCCGCCGAGGCGGGCTGACGGGTCCCAAGGCTTGCAACGGCCCGCCGCGCGGCATGGCGC
>NZ_JBYNAH010000159.1:0-12478 GCF_059781815.1 Salipiger sp.
CAGAATTTGCACTTCGGATGTGAATCCACCTGCGCACTCTCAGAAATCCTGTAATAGGGATTATGTAATATCTCTTGCAAGCTCAGCTGTCGGGCCGGGGTCGGTGGTATCCGGCCTGGCGCCTGCCGCTGCGCTAGAAGCTGACACAGATCTTGCCGAAATGCGCCCCGCTCTCCTGGTAGCGGAAGGCCGCCGCCAGCTCCGCCAGCGGGAAGCTGCGGTCGATGACCGGGCGCAACTTCAGCGCCTCCAGCGCCTTCACGAAATCCTTCTGCTGTTCGCGCGAGCCCACAATCAGCCCCTGCAACGTTTGCTGACGCGCCATCAGAAGCGCCGTGGGGATGTCGCCCGAGCGGCCGGTCAGAACGCCGATGAGGGCGATATGCGCGCCCGGACGCCCCGCAACGATCGACTGCGCCAGCGTCGCCGGTCCGCCGACCTCGACCACGATGTCGACGCCGCGCCCACCGGTCAGGCGACGCATCTCCTCGCCCCATTCGGGCGTGGTGCGGTAGTTGATCACGTGATCGGCGCCAAGCGCCCGAAGGCGGTCGAGCTTGGCGTCCGACGACGAGGTCGCAATCACCGTCGCGCCCATCGCCTTGGCCAGCTGCAGCGCGTAGATCGACACGCCGCCGGTGCCCAGCACCGCCACCACGTCCCCCGCCTTGAGGCCCGCATCCACCACCAGCGCCCGCCACGCGGTGAGGCCGGCGGTGGTGATCGTTGCGGCCTCTTCATGCGTCCAGCCTTTTGGGGCATGGGTGAACCAGCTTGTCGGCAGGGTGACACGCTCGCGGGCATAGCCGTCGCGGCCATCGCCGGGGGTGGTGGAGAAATCGCAGGGGCGCGCGTCGCCGGTCTGCCAGTCGGGGAAGAACCCCGAGACCACGTGATCGCCCTCTGCGAACTCGGTGACGCCTTCGCCCACCGCCTCCACCACTCCGGCGCCGTCGGCCATCGGAATGCGCCCGTCGGGCAGCGCCCCCTCGACCGCGCAGACCCGGTAATCGTGGTAATTGAGCGAGCTGGCATGCAGACGCACGGTGATTTCGTCGGGGCCGGGGCGCGCCGGATCGTCGACATCGCTCATCACCAGATTGTCGAGCCCGCCGGGAGCCCTGATCGCCACCTGTTTCATGTCATCGCCTTTCCTGCAGTGCCGGTTTGGCCCGCCGAGGCGCGGGCGCCCACGCTTACCTAGCATGGACGACGGGCGCGGCCATCCCGCCGTGCCCGTCCCGATGTCGGTCCGAGGGGTCAGGCGCGGTAGTCGCTGCCCTTGCCCTCGATGGAGCGCAGATGCGCCTCCCACTCGAGCTGAAGGTCGCCGTCTTCCTCGTTCATCTGGGCGTATTGCGCGTGGACGTGGCTGGCGACCTCGTCATCGACGAGGCGCAGCTTCTTCCCCGACGACGTCGCGGCGACCTGAATCTCGCAGGCGCGTTCGAGGTAGAACATGTTGTTGAACATCTCCGCCGCGCTGCCCCCCGTCGCGATGAGCCCGTGATTGCGCAGCACCAGCACCGGGTGGTCGCCGAAATCGGCCACGATGCGCTCACGCTCCTCGAGATCGAGCGCGATGCCCTCGAAGTCGTGATAGGCGATGCGGTTGTGGAACTGCAGCGAGATCTGGTTGAGCGGCAGCAGCCCCTCCTCCATGCACGACACGGCAACGCCCGCGCGGGTGTGGGTGTGCATGATCCACGCCGCGTCGTGGCGATGCATGTGCACGGCGGAGTGGATGGTGAACCCCGCCGGGTTGACCCGGTGCGGGCTGCCGTCGACCTTGTTGCCGTCGACGTCGATCTTGACCAGCGAGGAGGCGGTGATCTCTTCCCAGCGCCAGCCGTAAGGGTTGATCAGGAAATGGCCGTCCTCGCCCGGGACCCGGGCGGTGATGTGGGTGTAGATGAGGTCGGTGAACCGGTGCAGCGCCGCGAGGCGGTAGCAGGCGGCCAGCTCTTCGCGGGTCTGTTTCTCTTCGGGGGACATCATGGCTTCCTTCCTCAATTGCGTTGGCCGACCGCGCCGCCGGCGCCCTCGGCTGGGCGTCCGGCATGGCGGAGGGCGAAATCCTCGAGCGCCCGGGCCACCTGCGGCTCCGGTGAGCAGGCCCGGCGGGTGGCCAGGTCGGTGTGCAGCATCAGCGTCTCGATGGTGGCGGCGAGGCTGCCATCCGCCTTCAGCACGCGGTGGAACAGCTTCATCTTCTTTCCCGCCCCCTCGAGCACCTGCGTCGTCACCGTCAGAACCGCGCCGCGATGGACCTCGTCGAGATAGCGGATGCGGGTGTCGACGGTGAAGAAGCTCTTGCCGCTCGCGACATAGGCCTCATCGGCGCCGACAAGCGTCATCATGCCATCCGTGGCCCAGGTGCCAAGCTCGAGATAGGCGGCCTCGTTCATGTGGCCGTTATAGTCGGTCCAGGTGACCGGCACAGCGCGGCGCGAGGTGATCGGCAGGCCGTCGATCTCGCCACCCGTGGCAAGCTGCGCCTCACGCGCGACGATGACGCCCCCTGCCCCGCTCTCGGTACGGCGCAGCCCGCGCAGGATGGCGACGAGGTTGTCATCGCGAAGCTGCTCGAGCTCGGCGATACTGAGGTGGCCCGATTGCGCATCGGACTGGTCGCTGATCGCTTTGACCAGCGCGGCGTCGAGCTCGGGAACGTCGGTCAGCTTCGACCACGGCCAGTGCAGCGAGGGGCCGAACTGCTCCATGTAGCTGGCCATGCCGGCTTCGCCGCCGGCGAGGCGGTAGGTCTCGAAGAGGCCCATCTGCGCCAGCCGCAGGCCGAAGCCCATGCGCATGGCGTCGTCGATCTGTTCGGTGGTGGCGATGCCGTCGCGGATCATCCACAGCGCCTCGCGCCAGAGCGACTCCTGGAAACGGTTGCCGATGAACGCGTCGATCTCGGTCTGCATCTCGAGCGGGTGCATGCCGAGGGACTGCACCACCGCGATCGCCCGCGCGCGCAGCTCCGGCGCGCCGGTGATCTCGGCCAGCGGCAGCAGGTAGACCGGGTTGAACGGGTGTACCACGACCACCGGCGCGCCGGCGCTGGCGAGATCGGAGGCCTTGAAGCCCGAGGTCGACGAGGCGATGAAACAGCCCTCGGGGAGATGCGTCTGTATCTGGGCATAGACCTTGTGCTTCAGCTCCAGCCGCTCGGAGACGCTTTCCTGGACCCAGTCGGCGCCCTGGACGGCCTCTTCGAGCGTCTCGCAGAAGCGTAGCTCCCCTTCGGGCGGCAGCGGTCGATCGTAGAGCGCGGGCAGCGAGGCGCGGGCGCGCTCGAGCACCGCGCCGACCTTGCGCGCGGCCTCGGGATCCGGGTCGAACAGGGCCACATCCCAGCCGTTGAGCAGGAAGCGCGCCGCCCAGCCACCGCCGATGACGCCGCCGCCGATGAGGGCTGCCCGGCTCATGCGGGCACCGGCATGTCGCGCTTCACGAGGCCGAGCTGGTCGCGAACCTCTTGGGGTGTCATCAGCGACGCGCCCATGTTCGACAGGATGGTTGCGGCCTTCTCGACCAGCTGCGCGTTGGTCGCCATGACGCCGCGCTCGAGATAGAGGTTGTCTTCCAGCCCGACGCGCACATTGCCGCCCGCCAGCGCCGCTGCGGCGACATAGGGCATCTCGTCCCGGCCGAGGCTGAAGGCCGACCATGTCCAGCTTTCGGGCACGTTGTTCACCATCGCCATGAAGGTGTTCATGTCACCCGGCGCGCCCCACGGGATCCCCATGCAGAGCTGCACCAGCGCCGGATCGTCGAGCACGCCTTCCTTGACCAGCTGCTTGGCGAACCAGAGGTGGCCGGTGTCGAAGGCCTCGATCTCGGGCTTCACGCCAAGCTGGGTCATCATCCGGCCCATGGCGCGCAGCATCTCGGTGGTGTTGGTCATCACGTAGGTGCCGTCCCCGAAATTCATCGAGCCGCAGTCGAGGGTGCAGATCTCGGGCAGGCAATCGCGGATATGCGCCATGCGCTCGGTCGCGCCCGCCATGTCGGTGGCAGCGCCATCAAGCTCCATCGGTGTCTCGACCTCACCGAAGGTCAGGTCGCCGCCGGTGCCGGCGGTCAGGTTCAGCACCACGTCGACCTCGGACGACCGGATGCGGTCGGTCACCTCGCGAAACAGCGCCCGGTCCCGGCAGGGCGCGCCGGTTTCCGGGTCGCGGACATGGCAATGCACCACCGCCGCACCGGCCTTGGCGGCGTCGATCGCGGCCTCGGCGATCTCGGCCGGTGAGCGCGGCACCAGCCGGCTCTTGTCCTGCGTGGCGCCCGCGCCGGTGATGGCGGCGGTGATGAAGGGCTTGCGGTTCATCTGGAGGGTCATGGGATCTCCTTAACGGCCTTTCCAGACCGGATCACGTTTCTCGGCGAAGGCGCGGGCGCCTTCCTTCTGGTCCTCGGAGCGGTAGAGCCGCTCGACGGTCTCGAACTGGCTGCCGTTGATGCGGTTGAGCGCGTCCTGGAACTTCATGTCCTCGGCCTCGCGGGCGATCTCCTTGATCGCGGCAAAGACCAGCGGCGGCCCCGAAGCCAGCTCCTCGGCCATCTTGCGCGCCTCGGCCATCAGCTCGGCGGCGGGCAGGATGCGGTTGATCAGACCCCAGCGATGCGCTTCCTCGGCGTCGAACCAGCGCCCGGTGAAGAGCAGCTCCATGGCGATGTGATAGGGGATGCGCTTAGGCAGCCTGATCGTCGCCGCATCCGCCACGGTGCCCGAGTTGATCTCGGGCAGGGCAAAGGTGGCGTGATCGGCGGCGAGGATGATGTCGGCGCTGATCGCCAGCTCCAGCCCGCCGCCGCAGGCGATGCCGTTGACCGCGGCGATCACCGGCTTGTTGAGGCCGCGCAGCTCCTGCAGGCCGCCGAAGCCGCCAACGCCGTAATCGGCGTCCGCCGCCTCACCTTCGGCGGCGGCCTTGAGATCCCAGCCGGGGCAGAAGAACTTCTCGCCCTGCGCGGTGAGCAGCGCCACGCGCAGCTCGGGGTCGTCGCGGAAGGCGGTGAAGATCTTGCCAAGCTCGCGACTGGTCGCCATGTCGATCGCGTTGGCCTTGGGGCGGTTCAGGGTCACCTCGAGCACCGCGCCGCGGCGCTCGGTCAGCACGTTCTGGGTCATTCTTCCATCCTGATCAGGGCATCCGCCGCCACCGCGTCCGTGGCGCGGCAGATCAGCGGGTTGATTTCGATCTCGTGCAGTCGAGCGGCGTTGTCCTGCACCAGCGCCTGCAGCGCCATGGCGGTGTTGATCACCGCCTCGATATCGGCGCCGGGGCGTCCCCGGTAGCCGGTGAGGAGCGGCGCGGTGCGCAGGCTGTCGAGCGCCGCGCGGACATCGTCTCGCGTGGCCGGGATCAGCACCGAGGCGCTGTCGCGGATCAGCTCGGTCAGAATCCCGCCCAGCCCCAGCGTCAGCACGAAGCCATGCGCCGGGTCGCGGGTCACACCGAGGATCAGCTCGGCCACGGTGCCGGTGATCATCTCCTCGACGAGGAAGCTCTGGGCCAACATCTTCGCCGCCGCCTCCGTCACCTCCTGCGCGCTGGCGAGGTTGAGCACCACCGCCCCGGCCTCGGTCTTGTGGGCGATGCCCTCGCCTTTCAGTACGACCGGAAAGCCGATGGTCTCGGCGGTTTCCCCGACCTGCGCGGCGTTTGCGCGGGCGGAGCCGGGCACCCGGACCCCGAAGCCCTTGAGCAGCGCCTTGGCCTCGGCTTCCGAGAACACCCGCGCCGCGCCGTGGCCGTTGAGAGGCAGGGTCACCGGCTGAGGCCGCGCGTTGCCCTCGGTGGAGGCGAGGACGGCGGCGCGGATCGCGCGGAGCCCGTCGCCCATGCCGCAGAGTGGCACGATGCCCAGCTCGAGCGCCTTTTGCGCGACCGCCTCGGGCAGGCCTTCGGAGAGCAGCGAGATCATCGCCATCGGCGTGCCCGTCGCCTCGCGGGTCTTGGCCACGGCGCGCAGCACCTGATCGTAATCCGGCGCTTCGAAGCGGTCGTCGCGCGGGTAGTCGACCACCACGCAGCCAAGGCCCAGCCCTGCGCGCGCGTCGCAGAGCGCCGTGAAGGTGGCCTCGAGCGCGTCTTCGTCACCCCAGATATAGGTGTTGTAATCCAGCGGGTTGGCCAGCGCGACCTTGGGGCCGAGCGCGGCGCGCAGGCCGCTCTTCTGGGCCTCGGTCAGCGCCGGATAGCGGACGCCGGCGATCTCGCCCATATCGGCCATCAGCGAGGCCTCGCCGCCCGAGCACGAGGCCGAGGCGATGCGCGCCGAGCGCAGGCCGCCGGTGACGTGCAGGATCTTCAGCGTCTCGATGAGCTCGGTCGGGGTCTCGACCTGTGCTACGCCCAGCCGGCGCAGCAGCGCCCGCGCGCCGGCGTCAGAGCCGGTGAGCGAGGCGGTGTGCGAGACCGCCGCCGCCTGCGCCTGCTCCGAGGATCCGACGCGCAGCGCCACGATGGGCTTGCCCAGCTCTGCGGCCCGGGCGGCCAGCGCCTCAAAGGCGGGAAGGTCGCTGATGCCCTCGATATGCAGGCCGAGCGCGGTGATGCGCGGATCCTCGAGCAGTGCAATGCCGAGATCCGACATCGAGGTCTGCGCCTGATTGCCCGCCGCCACCACGGCGGCGAGCGGCAGCCCGCGGCGCTGCATGGTCAGGTTAATGAGCACATTCGACGACTGGCCGATCACCGCGACGCCGCTCTCGACCTTGGACATACCGTGCCGGTCCGGCCAGAGCGCCACGCCGTCCAGCGCGTTGACAATGCCGTAGCAGTTGGGCCCGAGCACCCGCATCTCGCCCGCGGCGGCGACCAGCTCGGCCTGAAGATCATCGCCGTCGGCAAGCTCGGAGACCGCCTCGGAGAAGCCGGCGGCAAAGCACACCGCCCCGCCGCAGCCCATCCTGGAGAGGTCGCCCGCCATCTTGACGGTCAGCTCGCGATTGACGCCGATAAAGGCGGCATCCGGCACGCCCGGCAGCGATGCGAGATCGGGATAGGCCGGCGCGCCGCCGACCTCCGACTTCTTCGGATGCACCGGCCAGATCGGGCCGGTGAAGCCGGTGGCGCGGCACTGGCGTACCACCGCCTCGCACCATGCGCCGCCACCGATCACGGTGATGGCCTTCGGCGAGAAGAAACGGCTCAGCGGCGACATGGCTCAGGCTCCCAGCGGCCGGAAGATCTCCCGGCTGATGATGTGGCGCTGGATCTCCGAGGTGCCGTCCCAGATCCGCTCGACCCGGGCGTCGCGCCAGAAGCGCTCGATCGGCAGCTCGTCCATCAGGCCCATGCCGCCGTGGATCTGCAGCGCCGCGTCGGTGATGCGCGCAAGCATTTCCGAGGCATAGACCTTGGCCGAGGCGATCTCGCGGTTCGCCGGCAGGCCCTGGTCGAGGCGCCATGCCGAGGCGAGGGTCAGCCAGTCGGCGGCATCGATCTCGGTGATCATGTCGGCGATCTGGAAGCTGACGCCCTGGAACTTGCCGATCGCCTGGCCGAACTGCTTGCGCTCGGCGGCATAGGCGACCGCGTGGTCATAGACCCGGCGCGCCCGGCCCACCGAGTTGGTGGCGACGGTGATGCGGGTGGCATAGAGCCACTCGTTCATCACGTCGAAGCCGCCATCGACCTCGCCCAGAACCTGCGCGTCGGAGAGGCGGCAATTGTCGAAGTAAAGGATCGAGTTCTGGTAGCCCCGGTGCGAGACCGAATTGTAGCCGCGGGCGATCTCGAAGCCGGGGGTGCCACGGTCCACGAGGAAGCAGGTGATGCGCTTCTTGGGGCCGCGCGGGGTCTCGTCGACGCCGGTGGCGACGAAGACGATGACGAAATCCGCATGCTCTGCGCCCGAGATGAAGTGCTTGGAGCCGTTCACCACCCAGTCGCCGCCGTCACGCACCGCCGAGCATTTCATGCCGCGCACGTCGGAGCCGGCATCGGGCTCGGTCATCGCCAGCGCGTCCATCTTCTCGCCGCGCACGGCGGGCATCAGGTATTTCTCGACCTGCTCGCCTTTGCAGGCCATCAGGATGTTCTGCGGGCGCCCGAAGAAGTGGGTCAGCGCCATCGAGCCGCGCCCGAGCTCGCGCTCGACCAGAGCGAAATCCACGTGGCTGAGGCCCGGGCCGCCGACACTCTCGGGGAAGTTCGAGGCGTAGAAACCGAGGTCGAGACATTTCTGCTTTATCTCCTGCGCGATCTCGGCCGGCACTTCGCCGGTGCGCTCGACCAGCGCCTCGTGTGGGTAGATCTCGTTCTCGACGAAGCTCCGCACGGTGGAGACGATCATCTCCTGTTCTTCGGTCAGTCCAAAATGCATGGGTCACCCTTTTCTTTGGGTCGGAAGTGTGGGGTTGCAGGGGGAAGCCGCGCCGCTGCGGCGCGGTGTCTGTGTCAGGAGGCGCGGGCCTGCCGCTCCTTGCGCATGAGCATCGCCGCGCGGATCGCCACCAGCACGGTGACGACGAGGATCAGCAGCACCGAGAGCGCGGCGATGGCCGGGTCGACATTGTCGCGCAGGCCCATCCACATGCGGCGCGGCAGGGTGATGGTCTCGACCGAGGTGACGAAGAGCGTCACGCCGATCTCGTCCCAGCTCAGCAGGAAGCAGAGGAAGAACGCGCCGAGCAGGCCGAAGCGGATGTTGGGCAGGATCACCCCGAAGACGCGGGTCGGCACGCTGGCGCCCATCGACTGGGCGGCCAGATCCATGCGCCGGTCGAGCTGGCTCAGCGAGACCATGATGACCACCACCGCGTAGGGCACGATCATCACCATGTGGGCCAGCACCACGCCGCCGAGCTTGTCGTAGGCGATGAGCGAGTTCCACCGCGCCAGCTGGTTGAGGAAGAAGTAGAGCGTCAGCGATGACACCACCGGCGGCGCCACCATCGGCAGCAGCACGAAGCCGGTCATCAGGCCGGCGCCGCGCGGGCGCAGCATCCAGATGCCGATGCAGAACGCCGCCGCGAGCACCACCGCCAGCAGGCTTGCCAGCACGCCGACCTGCACCGAGGTCAGCAGGCTGCTGCCCCAGTCGGGATCTTCGAAGAGCGCCGCGTAGTGGCGCCAGGACCAGTCGCCGTTGGGCAGAGACAGGTAGCGGCGCGATGTGAAGCTCACCGGCACCACCGCGATCAGCGGCATCAGCAGGAACAGCGCGACGAGCGAGGAAACAAGCGTGGCAACCACGCCGGGACGAAGCCGGTTCATTTCGCCATCTCCCCGTAGCGACGCATCAGGATGTAGAGAATGCCGCCCACCGCGAGCATCAGCACGACGCTCATCGCCGCAGCCATGCCCCATTGCGGGATCTGGAAGATCCAGAGGTAGATCATCTCGGCCACCAGCACCGACTGTCCGCCGCCCAGAAGCGCGGGCGTGACGTAGAAGCCGATGGAGAAGACGAAGACCAGCAGCGTGGCGCCCATGATGCCGCTGGCGGTCATCGGCAGGAAAACCTGCCAGAAGATCCGCAGCCGCGAGGCCCCCATGCCGTCGGCGGCCGTGAGCACGCGCTCGTCGACGTTGCGCATGGCGGTGGCGAGCGGGAAGACCGCGAAGGGAATGAGGTAGTGCGACATGCCGATGACCACGGCAAACTCGTTGCGGGTCATCTGGATGGCGCTGTCGATCAGGCCAAGATCCTGCAGCCAGGTGTTGAGCAGGCCGCGGTTCGAGAGCATCGACAGCCAGCCGAAGGCGCGGCTCAGCACCGAGATCCAGAACGGGATCATGATGCAGAGCTCGGTGATCGAGCGCACCAGCGGGCTGCCCCGCACCCACAGCAAGGTGATGACATAGGCGCAGCTCACCGAGACGGCGGTGACCATGACACAGAGCCGCAGCGTCCGCCAGATCACGCCGAGCGGCAGACCTTCGGACAGCACGCGGCCGTACTGGGCCAGCCCTGGGTCTGGGTCGGTGAAGCTCAGCTGCACGATCCCGAGGAACGGCAGCAGGTAGCTCGCTCCGAGAAACAGCAGCACGGGACAGATGAGGAAGAGGGAGGCGCGCATGGAGGCTCCTTGGCGCCGCCCCCGACCATGCGGGCGGAGGCGGCGGTTTCGGGGATCAGGCAGAGATGATCTGGAGATAGGCGTCGAGCGCGGCGCTGTAGTTCTCCTCGTACCACGCCATATCGAGCGCCACCTGCTTGGGCAGGTTCTCCGGGTCCATCGGGTTGAAGCGGCGCTCATCCTCGGGGATCAGCGCATCGGCTGCCGGGTTGGACGGGCCGTTGCCCAGCATCTGGAACAGCACCACCTGGCGCTCGGGCTCCTGGGTGGCCGCGATGTACTTCATCGCCGCGTCCTTGCCGCCGGGATTGCCCTTGAGCACGCCGATGCCGCCCGGGCCGACGATGCCGTCATCCCAGGTGAAGGTGATCTCGCCCTCGGTGTCCTTGTGCAGCAGACTGGCGCGGGTGTTCCAGATCAGCGCCATCGAGACATCGCCGTTGAGCAGCAGCGACTGGCTCTCGGCCCCGCCGCCCCAGAACGCGCCGACATGCTCCTTGAAGCCCTCGATCTTCGCATGCGCCCGGTCGAGATCGAGCGGGTAGAGATCCGCGGGCGCCACACCGTCGGCGAGCAGAGCCGCTTCCCACATGCCCGCGCCCCACTTGTACATCGAGCGCTTACCGGGGAATTTCTCGGTGTCGAAGAAATCGGCCAGCGAGGTCGGCGGGGTGTCGTACTTGGTGGCGTCGTAGGCGATGACGTAGCTGTAGAAGTAGCACGACGACGAGTATTCCCAGTGGAAGCCCTCGCGCTGCTTGGCCGGGTCGACGACATCATAGTCGATCGGCTCCATCATGCCCTGGCGGCCAAGCGCCTGCGACGAGAACGGCTCGGCATCGACGAGATCCCAGGTCGGACGGCCGCCCTGCACCTGCGCGGTGATGGCGCCTTCGGTCGGGCCGGAGCCGTCATAGAGCACCTTGATGCCGGTTTCCTCGGCGAAGGGCTTGCCAAAAGCCGCGTCCATCGCATCGAGCGCGTCGCCGCCCCAGTTGACGAAGACCAGCCGGCCCTCCTGCGCCTGTGCGCTGCCGGCCCCGAGGCCAAGCGCGGTGGTGCCCATCAGGGCGCCGAGCCCCTGCAGCATCTGGCGGCGCGAGATCTGTCCCTTCACCGTCCGTTCCTTGAGGATTTCCACGAGGTCATTCTGAAAGTGGTTGGTCATTGTCTCACCTGTTGCTTTGGTTATCGGGTAGACCTCTCCCGCTCCCGGGCGCGCAGGCGCCCCGGTCTTGCGGGATCGGCAGTTCGGGAAATGTCAGACGACGAAGCTGTCGCGGGTGTCCCATGCGACATGCAGCTCGGCGCCGGGATCGGGCGGCGGCAGGCCGGGGCCGTTGTCGAAGTAGAGCATCAGCTCCTCGCCGGCGCGGGTCTCGAGCAGCAGCCGCGATTTCGAACCGAGATAGACCCGGTCGCGCACCCGCGCAGGCAGCTGGTTGCCGTCGCCCGCGGTGGCGAGGCGCATGTGCTCGGGGCGGATCGCCACGTGCTCAAAGGCGGTGGCATTCGACGGCAGCTCGACCGCCGTGCCGGCGATGCCGCCCGCGTTGCCATCGAGCGACAGGATGTTGATGTCGCCGAGGAACTCGGCGGTGAAGCGGTTCGCGGGGCGCTCGTAGACCTCGTCCGGGGGGCCGATCTGCTGCAGCGCGCCGTGGTTGAAGATGGCGATGCGCGAGGAGAGCGCCAGCGCCTCCTCCTGATCGTGGGTGACGAAGACGAAGGTGGTGCCGAGCTCGCGGTGCAGGCGCCGGAGTTCCTCCTGCATCTGGCCGCGCAGGTTCTTGTCGAGCGCCGAGAACGGCTCGTCGAGCAGCAGCACCTTGGGCTCGTAGGCCAGCGCCCGGGCCAGCGCCACGCGCTGCTGCTGACCGCCCGAGAGCGCCTTGGGCTTCTTGTGCTCGTGGCCCGAGAGCCCGACCATCTCGACCATCTGCGCGACGCGGTCGGCGATCTGCGCCCGGGAGCGCTTTTGCACCTTCAGCGGGAAGGCGATGTTCTCGGCCACCGTGAGATGGGGGAACAGCGCATAGCCCTGAAACACCATGCCGAAACCGCGCTGGTTGGCCGACCAAGTGGTCATGTCCTGGCCCTCCAGCAGCAGCCTGCCGCTGGTCACCGGCTCGTAGCCGCCGAGCAGCGTGAGAAAGGTGGTCTTGCCCGAACCGGAGGGGCCCAGAAGCGAGAGGAACTCGCCTTCGGAGATCTGCAGGGAGATGTCACGCAGGGCGTGGAATTTCCCGAATTTCTTTCCGACCGAACGTGCTTCGATCTGCGTTGTGTTCGACACAATCGCCTCGCTTTTCATTCTTGTCCGTGTTGCCCAAGACTGAGAGCGTCGAAGATGAACCGCAAATGAAACTTTTTGAGAAGCGCGACAAATGGAATTTGTCACGCTTCGATCTTGGGGCGAAGGCGGCTGACTTCAAG
>NZ_JBYNAH010000160.1:0-11364 GCF_059781815.1 Salipiger sp.
CCGCGCGACGATCTTTTCAGCAGTTCTGCCAGATCCGGCCGGTCGAGCAGCGCCTCCTGCACCTCGAGATCGCGGTGGTCGCTGCGGCTGTGCCCGGGCAGCAGTTGCGACAGGCGCTGGTGCAGCTCGTCGGGCAGGGCGGCATGGGTGCGGGTGTCGATCAACATCGATTCCGCGGCGATGCCCTCGGCATAGATGATCTGGTGATGATCGAAGAGCATCTGGTAGTAATCCACGAACCCGCCCTGCACCCGGCGGATGCTGTCGCCATTCACCAGGTGGCGCGCCTTGACCAGCAGTTCCGAGCGGCCGGCGCCGATCTGGTCGCGGCGCTGGTAGATGAAGAGCCGGTGATCCGGGCTCACCAGCAGGTCGCCGGAATTGTTCAGCACCCCCTCGCGGATCAGGATCGGGGCGAACTCGCCCACCGCCCGCACCGTGTGATGGCCGAGCCAGCGGATCTCCTGCGGGCCGTCGTCGCGGGTCAGCACCCGGTCGCCGACGCCGAGCTCCTCCACCGGACGCTGCGCGCCCGAGGCCATGGTGATCATCGTGCCGCGGGTGAAGGACACGCAGGCGGATTGCGCGAATTTCTGCAGCGCGCCCTCGCGGGTGATGCCCACCAGCGCGAGGTCCTGGCGCGGATCCAGCGTCGCAAGCGGCAGGAACAGAATTCCCGCCACGTCGCCGCTCTCGTCGGTCTCGACCAGCACCAGCCCCTCGGTGGTGTGCCCGTCGCCGGACATGAAGGTCAGCACGCAATCGAGATGCAGATCCGCCCCGGGCGTGCCGATCTCGCTGTCCGCGGCGATGCGGAACGGCGATTCGGAGGCCGGGTAGAGGCTCAGCCGATGCTCCGAGGCCACCGGCGACAGGCGGTAGATGTCATCCGGCACCAGCTCCTCGGCAAAGCTCAGCCCGTCGCCGAGATTCGCGCCATTGATGACGCGGATCTGCTCCGCGCGGTAGACGGTGACGCCATGCGCGACGCGCGCGCCTTCAGCCTCGGTCATGTCGGGTCTGGCCCCTGTCTGGTCTGTCTTCCGGTCTGTCACCGGCCCGCGGACACCATCTGGCGTCCTCTGCCGATCGGGGCATTGTATGCCAAAGCATTGTGGCATCAAATGGGTCCGTGGCCGGCGTTTTCCCGGCCCGCCCGGGGGCGACCCGGGCCACTGAAGGAGACTGACGACATGGATCTTGGAATTACCGGCAAGCGCGCGCTGATCTGCGCCTCCTCCAAAGGGCTCGGGCGCGGCTGCGCCGAGGCGCTTGCCGAAGCCGGCTGCACGCTGGTGATGAACGCCCGCAGCGCCGGCCCGCTCGACGAGGCCGCCGGCGAGATCAGCGAGACATACGGCGTCGAGGTCACCGCCATCGCCGCCGACATCACCGATCCCGAGGGCCGGGCCTCGGTGCTCGACGCCGCGGGCAATTGCGACATCCTGGTGACCAATGCCGGCGGCCCGCCGCCGGGCTACTGGACCGACTGGGACCGCGGCGATTTCATCGACGCGCTCGACGGCTCGATGCTCTCGCCCATCGCGCTGATGCAGGCGCTGGTGCCCGGCATGATGGAGCGCGGCTGGGGCCGGGTGGTCAACATCACCTCGCGCTCGGTCAAGGCGCCGTTGCTGCCCTTGGGCCTCTCCAACGCCGCGCGCTCGGGTCTCACCGGCTTCGTCGCCGGCACCTCGCGCCAGATCGCCAACAAGGGCGTCACCATCAACAACCTGCTTCCGGGTGTGCACGACACCGCCCGCATCGACCAGATGGACGACGTCATGGCCGAACAGAAGGGCATCACCCGCGACGAGGCCCGCAAGATCCGCGCCGCCGGCATCCCCGCCGGCCGCTACGGCGATCCGGCCGAGTTCGGCAAGATGTGCGCTTTCCTGTGCTCCGCCCATGCGGGCTACATCGTCGGCCAGAACATCGTGCTCGACGGGGGCGAAACCTTTGCCACCATCTGACACGCAGGCAGCTTCTTCTGGCCAAAAATATCCCGGGGGAGTCGCCCGGAACGGGCGACGGGGGCAGAGCCCCCTCGCTCCTTTGCCAAGCGCACCTCCGGCCGCTCTGGCAAGCGCACCTTCGGTGCGACGGGGGCAGCGCCCCCAACCCCGCGGCGCGCATGGCCCGCGGTCCTGACGGCAAGGGCGGCGGCGCGGGGTTTTCCCTCGCCGACCAGCTCTTCAATGCCGAGAGCGCCGGGGCGCTGGCTCAGGAGGCCTCCGTGCTGCCCGGCTTCGACGCCGGGCGCTTCCTCGACACCGTCCTGCCACGCTTCGACGGCCTCGGGGTCCACGCGCGCCTCGCCGTTCTGGCGGATGGGCTCGAGGCACAACTGCCGAGCGATTTCAACGCCATGGCCGAGGCTCTTGAGGCGACGCTTCCAGAGCCGCTCGACCCGTCGCGCAAGGATGACGATTTCGGGCGCTTCATCCACGCCGTGCATGGCGTGCTTGCGGCGCGTCACGGGATCGAACAGCCCGAGCGCGCGCTTGACCTGCTGCATGCCGCCACCCAGCGCTTCTCGATGGAATACGCCATCCGGCCCTTCCTCAACCGCTGGCCCGATCTCGTGCTGGCGAGAATGCAGGACTGGGCCCGCGATCCGCATTACCACGTGCGCCGGCTGGTCTCCGAGGGCACCCGGCCGAAGCTGCCCTGGGGCATCGGCATCAGCCTCGATCCGCTCGCACCGTTGCCGTTGCTCGATCTGCTGCACGCCGATGACACCCGCTTCGTCACCCGCTCGCTGGCCAACCATCTCAACGACCTGAGCAAGATCGACCCTGACGCGGTGCTCGACCGGCTGAGCGCCTGGCGCGATGCCGGGGCGCAAGCCCCGCGCGAGCGCGACTGGATCACCCGCCACGCCCTGCGCACCGCCGTCAAGCGCGGCGAGCCGGGCGCTCTGGCGCTGCTGGGCTACCGCGCTGACGTCGACGTCACCGCCCGGCTCGAGATCCCGTCATCGCTGCGCATCGGAGAGGTGCTGACCATCGCGGCCACGCTCGAGAGCCCAGAGACGGCGCCGGTGCTGGTCGATTACCGGCTGCGCTTTGCGCGGCCCGCGGGCAGCGCCGAGAAGGTCTTCAAGCTGAAGGCCGCCGAGGTCGCCCCGGGCAAGCCGCTGACGCTCGGTAAGCGCCACCGCATGAAGGGCGACGCCACCACCTTCCGGCTGCACCCGGGGCCGCATGCGGTCATTCTGCAGGTCAACGGGCGCGATGTGGCCGAGGCCGGGTTTACCTTGCTGGCCTGAACGTCACCGCGCCGGGATGCCTCGGCGCCTCAGGCGCTCACGCGGCACGAGCCGCGCCGACCCGCGATGAACGGCTGCGCGCCCGCCCGCGTCTCACTCCGCCGCCTTCAGCGTGTCCGTGTCGCGGGGGGCGTCGGGCGCGTGATAGGGACGGGTCGGGAAGGGCGGCACCTCCTCCCAGAGGATCGTCGGCGCCTTCACCCGCTTCGCCGCCCGCGCCAGTGCCCAGTCCTGCGCGGCGCGGCTGCCGCGGCCCAGCGACAGTGCCGCCAGCGCCCGGGCGATCCAGCCGAGATAGGTGTTGAACCAGACCCGGAGCGCCAGCATCGCCGGGGTGAAGACCAGGGTCAGCACCGTGGCGATCGACAGCCCGAAGACCACCGCCGTTGCAAGAGGCTTCCACCACAGCGAGGTCGGGCTATCGATGGCATAGCCGCCGCCGAAGAAATCGAGGCTGAGCCCGATCATCATCGGGAACAGCCCGGCGATGGTGGTGATGGTGGTCAGCAGCACCGGGCGGATGCGGTCCTCGGCGGTGCGGATGATCGCCTCGATCCGCGGCATGTAGCGCGAATATTCCTGGAAGGTGTCGATCAGCACGATGTTGTTGTTCACCACGATCCCGGCCAGCGCCACCACGCCGGTGCCGGTCATGATGATCGAGAAGGTCTGGTCCATCACGATCATCCCGAGGAACACCCCGGCGGTCGAGAGCACCACCGCCAGCAGCACCAGAACCGCGTTGTAGAAGCTGTTGAACTGCGCCAGCAGGATGATGAACATCAGCGCCAGCGCCGCCGAGAAGGCCTGTCCGAGGAAGGCCTGGCTGTCCGCCTCCTCCTCCTGGTCGCCGGTCCATTCCCAGCTGACCCCCTGCGGCAACGGGCCGGTCCCGAGCCACTCGGTCAGCGCCGCGATGCGCTCGTTGGCATTGACCGGGGCCACCTGCAGCGCGCCGCGTTCGGCCAGCGCCGCCGGGTCGGCATCGCCCTCGACCTGCGTCAGGTCATAGGCGGTGCCGCGCAGCGAGAGATCGCCGGACCCGGTGGCTGCCTCCTGGCCGTAGCCCACCGTCTCGCCGTCGCTGGTGAATTTCACCAGCCCCTCGCGCACCCCGGCCTTGATGTCGAAATGGCGCTTCTGATCGACGCGGTTGATCTCGGCAAGCTTGGCCACCGGCTTGCGGCTGATGAAGTTCGACAGCGGCACCAGCCCGTCCTGCGTTCTGACCTTGAGGCTGTCGAGGGTCGAGAGCACCCGGTCTTCCTCGGGCAGGCGCACGCGGATGTCGATCTCCTCGTCGGAGCTGTCGACCCGCATGGTGTCGAGCGTCAGCCCGCGGGTGACGAGCTGCACCATGGCGCCCACGGTGGCGACGTCGGCGCCGTAGCGGCCCGCCTTCTCGACATCGACGTCGATCTGCCAGTCGATGCCGGGCAGGGGGCGGGTGTCCTCGATCTGGCGCAGCCCGGCCATGGCGTCGAACCGTGCGCGGGCGGTCTCGGTGGCGGCGAGCAGGTCGTCCCAGTCGTCGGATTTCAGCCGCAGGTGCACCGGCTTGGCCGAGGCCGGCCCCATGGCGAGGTCGAGCACCTCGATCTGGATGCCGGGCAGGGCCTGCATCGCCTCGGTCAGCTCGGCCAGCACCAGATCGCCATCGAGCTCGGGCCGGTCGCGGCGGTTCTCCCACGGCACGATCTCGAGCTGGATCTGGCCGATGCTGTCCTTGGGCGGCTCGGAGCCGCCGGTGTTCGAGCTGAGCCCGCCATCGCCGGCAAAGGCAAAGGCGGTCTCGATGCCGGGATGCGCGAGGACGATGCGTTCTGCGCGTCGGACGAGCGCGTCCTTCTCGGCCAGCGAGAGGTTGCCCCGGGCGCGGACATAGACGATGGCCTGCTCGGGCTCGCTCTCGGTGAAGAACTCTGTGCCGTTGTTGTTCTCGCCGTAATAGCCGAAGACCGAGATCACGAAGAACACCACCGCGCCGATGGTCACCACCGGCATCACCGGGTTGGCGGTGACGAGCTGGATCAGCCAGCCAAAGGGCGTGCGGCGGTACTGCGCCTTGATGCGCTTGCGGCGGTGCTCGATGCGGGCGGCGTCGAGCGTGATCGAGGCCATCACCGCGAATGCGAGGAAGACCGCAACGCCCGGCAGGCGCGCGGCGTAGCCGGTGAACGGCGACAGAAACAGGAAATCCGGGTTCAGCACCATCATGGCGCCGATGAACATCCCCAGAAGCGCCACCGGTACCAGCGCCGCGCGGGCCCACCAGCTGGGCAGGCGGCGGCGCAGCCGTTCGCCCTTGCGGTGCAGCACGCGCGAGAACCGCCCCGAGACTCCGCCCATCACCGGCAGGTAGATCAGCGCCACCACCAGCGAGGCCGAGAGCACGAAGATCAGCGTCACCGGCAGCATGCCCATGAATTGCCCTGCCACGCCGGGCCAGAACAGCATCGGCAAGAAGGCGCAGAGCGTGGTGGCGGTTGAGCTCACCACCGGCCAGAACATGCGCTTCGCGGCCTCGACATAGGCGTGCATCGGCCCGGTGCCCTGCGCGATGCGCTTGTCGGCATATTCGACCACCACGATGGCGCCGTCGACCAGCATCCCCACCGCGAGGATGAGCCCGAACATGACGATGTTCGACACCGTGATGCCCATGCCGAGCAGCAGCAGGAAGCAGAGCAGGAAGCTCGTCGGGATGGCGAAGCCCACGAGCAGCGCCGCGCGGGTGCCGAGCGCGCCCAGCACCACGATCATCACCAGCGCGATGGCGGTGAGCACCGAGCCCTCGAGCTGCTTGACCATGCTGTCGACGATGCGGCTCTGGTCGTTGCTGGCCGAGACCGTGACGGCGGCGCGCAGCTCCGGCGGCCATCCGGCCTCGGCCTCGGCGACCACCGCGCGCACCTCGGCGGAGGTGTCGATCAGGTTGAAGCCCTTGCGCTTGACCACCTGCAGCGCCACCGTGCTGTCGCCGTTGAAGCGCGCGGTGCCCTCGCGGTCCTCGAAGGTCAGGCTGATGGTGGCGAGCTCGCCCAGCGTCACCACCCGGTCGCCATTGACCTTGACCGGCAGGTCGTAGATGTCGCGCGGCTCGTCGAAGCTCGAGGGGATCTTGACCGAGAAGGCGCCGGTCTCGGTCTCGACCTCGCCGGCGGCGACCAGCAGGTTGTTGTTCTGCACCACGTTGATCAGCTCGCTCGCGGTGACGTTGTAGCTCTCGAGCCGGAGCGGATCGATGATCACCTCGACCATCTCGTCGCGGTTGCCCGCGATGCCCGCCTCGAGCACCGAGTCGAGCGCCTCGACCTTGTCCTGCAAGTCTTTCACCACCTGCGCCATGGTGCGCTCGGGCACCGGGCCGGTGAGCGAGATGATCAGGATCGGGAATTCCGAGAAGTTGATCTCGTTGATCGAGTAGCTCTCGGCGCCGTCGGGAAAGCTGCCCTCGGCGGTGTTCATGGCGTCGCGCACATCGGCCATGGTCTCGGACTTGTTCCAGCCGAACTCGAACTCGAGCGCCACGCCGGCATAGCCCTCGGAAGCGACGCCCGAGAGTGTCTTGAGCCCGTCGAGATCGGCCAGCTCGGTCTCCATCGGCTTGACCAGCAGCTTCTCGGCATCCTCGGCCGAGATGCCGGGGAAGGGCACCGAGATGAACAGCGCCGGGATCTCGATATCCGGCTCGCCCTCCTTGGGCAGCGTGGCATAGGCATAGGCGCCGGCCACCAGCGACAGGAAGATGAAGGCCAGCACCATCCGGGCGCGTTCGGCGGCCCAGTCGACGAGGCCGGTCACTGCACGACCTCCTCGAAGCTCGGCCGGACGGGCACGCCGTCGGTCACGTATTCCTGCCCCACGGTGATCACGTCGACGTGCTCGGGCAGGCCCGAGACCCAGATGCCGGTGCGGCTGTCGCGCAGCACGCTGACGGGGAGGAACTGGGCGGTCCCGTCGCCGGCGACAGAGCGGATACCGAGCCGCCCGTCATCGTCGAGGGTGAGCGCCGATTGCGGCAGCAGATGCGCCATGGCGCCCTCGGCCTCGATGGCGATCTCGGCGGTCTGGCCGGCGCGGATCGCGAGATCGGGGTTGGGCAGGGTGATGTCGACGCGGAAGGTGCGGGTGGTCTCGTCGGCGCGGCGGGCGATGAAGGTGACCTCTCCCACCACCTGCTGCGCGCCCACCAGCCGGGCGCCGGCGCGGGCGCCGGTGGCGACGCGGGCGACATCGGCCTCGGGCACGTAGCCCACCAGCCGGATCGGATCGAGCTGCAGCACCGTGGCGCAGCGCGTGCCCACGGTCATCAGCGCGCCAAGCTCGGCGGTGTCATCCTCGAGCACCCCGGCGAAGGGGGCGGTGATGGAGAGGTTCTCGACCTCGGTGCGGGCGCGGGCGACGGCGGCGCGGGCGCTCTCGATCTGCGCCTCGAGGCTGTCGAGCCCGGAGGCGGCGGACTTTATTCCGGCCTCGGCGCTGCGCACCCCGGCCTCGGCGGCGCGCTGCCCGGCGCGGGCAGAGGCCAGCGTGGTGCGCGAGGAATAGCCGCTCTCGGAAAGTTTCTCGGCGGCGGTGAGGGTGATCTGCGCCTCTTCGAGCTGGGCCTGCGCCTGCGTCAGCGCGGCCTCGGCCTCGGGAATGCGTGCCTCGACCTGCGGTCGCTGCGCCTCGGCCTCGGCCAGCGCCGCCTCGGCCTCGGCCAGCGAGGCGCCGGAGGTGCCGGGATCGAGCGCGCAGAGCAGCTGGCCCGCGTCGACCGCGCTGCCGCGCGGCAGCGGCGCCGAGATCACCCGGCCAGTGGTTTCCGACAGCACCTCGACCTCGCGAAAGGCCTGGGTCTGGCCGCGCAGCAGCACCGCGTTGTCGATCTCCTGCGCGGTGGAGTGCAGCGCGATGACCGCGACAGTGCCGTCCCTGGCGGGGTCGGCCGGGGCCTCCTCCGCCGCTTGCGCGCCGTCTTCGGACGCATCCGCCGCCTGCTCCGAAGCCGCCGGCGCGATGTCGCGCGCAAAGCCCAGCAGGCGGTCGCGTTCCATCACCATGCCATAGAGCACGGCCATCACGACAACCGCCGTCAGGATCGAAATGATACGCATGGTTCGGGATTCCCACTCGGCTCGGGTCTACGGGTCAAGGGATATTGCGAAACGATGCGCTGACAATGCGACCATTTCGATAACGGCTCTTGAATAAACTCGGGTCTGAACTGACCCGTTCAGATTACCCGCCTTGCCGGCCCCGATCAAGCGGCGCGGCCCGATCCCTGCCGGGCCGGCGCGGGCCGGGCGGATCGACGGCCCGGAGATGCCTTGGCAGTGCCCGTCCGGGCCTGTAAGAGGGGGCCGACAAAGACTTGTGAGGCCGCCCTTGAGCAATCCCGACAGTTTCATCGACGAAGTCACCGAAGAGGTCCGCCGCGACCGGCTGTTCGCGGCCCTGAAGCGCTATGGCTGGGTTGCCGTGGTGCTGGTGCTGCTGCTGGTCGGTGGCGCCGCCTGGCGCGAATACGCCTCAGCGCAGGACCGCGCCGCGGCGCAGGCGCTGGGAGACGAGATCCTCGCCGCGCTCGATGCCGAGGATGCCGGCGCCCGCGTCGCCGCGCTGTCGGAAATCAGCGCCCCGACGCCCGGCGCCGAGGCGGTGATCGCCATGCTGACCGCCTCCGAGGCCGCCCGGGCCGAGGATATGGAGGCCGCCGCGCTGAGCCTCGAATCCGTCGCCGCCAATGGCGAGGTGCCCGAGATCTACCGCGAGATCGCCAGCTACAAGGCGATGAGCCAGGCGGGATCGGGCCTGTCCATCGATGAACGGCGCGCCGGGCTCGAGTCGCTCGCGGTGCCGGGCAAGCCGCTGCGCCTGCTGGCCGAAGAGCAGCTCGCACTGCTCGACATCGAGGCCGGCGACCGGCTCGCCGCCGAGGAGCGGCTGCGCCGCATCGTCGAGGATTCCGAGTCCACCGCGGGCTTGCGCCAGCGCGCCTCGCAGATGATCATCGCCCTTGGCGGCGCGCTGGATGCCAGCTAAACCGATGCAAACACATCAGGTCTGACCGCTCCGCCGGGCAGATCGAAACGTGACAGGCGAAAGACGGACGGGGGCAGTGGATTTGCGCAACACCACCATCACGGCGGGACTTCTCGGGCTGACGATGCTGTCGGCCTGTTCCGAGCCCGAGGTCATCCTTCCCGGCGAACGCTACGGCACCCGCGAGGTGCTGCAGGATGGCGATGCTGCCGAGACGCCCCCGGTCAACACCACGCGCGCCCTGTCGCTGGCCGCCTCCAGCGCCAATGCCGGCTGGGCGCAGAGCCCGGTCTCGCCCTTCGCCCGGGTCGACAACGCCGCGCTGAACCGGGCGCTGACCCCGGTGTTCTCGGTCGATATCGGCGAAGGCGACGGTCGCCGCCAGCGTCTCAACGTCGATCCGGTGGTCTCGGGCGGGCGGATCTACACCATGGATGCCGAGCACACCGTGAGCGCCGTGAGCAGCTCCGGTCAGATCCTCTGGCAAAAGAGCATGGTGCCCGCGCGCGAGCGCTCGGGCCAGGCGCAGGGCGGCGGGCTGGCGGTGGCCGATGGCCGGCTCTACGTCGCTTCGGGCTATGGCCGGCTTACCGCGCTCGACGCCGCCAGCGGCGCCGAGATCTGGGAGCAGCGCCTCGGCAACACCGCCACCGGCGCCCCCACCGTGGCCGGCGGGCTGGTCTACCTGACCTCCGGCGACAGCCGCGCCTGGGCCATCGAGACCGAGGCCGGCCGCATCCGCTGGCAGATCGACGCGCCCGAGAGCATCGCCAATGTCGCGGGCGCCCCGGCGCCGGCCCTGAGCGACAAGGCGGTGATCTTCGCCTTCGGCAGCGGCGCGGTGCAATCGGCCTTCCGCCAGGGCGGCATGCGTCTGTGGAGCGCCGACGTGGTCGGCAGCCGCAACGGCTCGGCGCTGGCCTCTGTCGGCGACATCACCGGCGGGCCGGTGATTGCGGGCGACACGGTCTTCGTCGGCAACCATTCGGGCCGCGTCGTGGCGTTCGGCCTCGGCAATGGCGAGCGTCTCTGGACCGCGCGCATGGGCGCCCGCGGGCCGGTCTGGCCGGCTGGCGATTCGGTGTTCCTCGTGTCGGACAAGAACCAGCTGGTGCGCCTCGATGCCACCACGGGTGAGCAGATCTGGGCAGTCGACCTGCCGGGCTACGAGCCCGTGCGCAAGCCGCAGCGCCGCCGCGACAGCGCCTTCGCCCATTACGGGCCGGTGATGGCGGGCGGGCGTCTGGTGGTGGCCTCCTCGGACGGGCTGCTGCGCAGCTTCGATCCGGCCTCCGGCGCGCTCATCGCCGCCACCGAGGTGCCGGGCGGCGCGACCACCGCACCGGCCATCGCCAACGGCACGCTCTACGTGGTGACCAAGGCCGGCCATCTCGCCGCCTATCGCTGATCTTTTCGGCCTTCGGGGCGGGCGATGCGCGGCAGCCCATCGCCCCTTTCGCCGTGCGCGCAAATGCGCTATCGGGGCGGCTTGTGATCTGGGAGTCAGGACATGACCTTCTCGCTGGCCATCGTGGGCCGCCCCAATGTGGGGAAATCGACGCTGTTCAACCGGCTTGTGGGCCGGCGCCTCGCCCTGGTCGACGACCAGCCCGGCGTGACCCGCGACCTGCGCGAGGGCGAGGCCAAGCTCGGTGACCTGCGCTTCACGGTGATCGACACGGCCGGGCTCGAGGATGCCACCGACGACAGCCTGCCGGGCCGGATGCGGCGCCTGACCGAGCGCGCCGTCGAGATGGCCGATGTCTGCCTGTTCATGATCGACGCCCGCGTGGGCGTGACGCCCACCGACGAGATCTTTGCCGACATCCTGCGCAAGCGTGCCAAGCACGTGATCCTCGGCGCCAACAAGTCCGAGGGCTCGGCGGCGGATGCCGGCGTGCTCGAGGCCTATGCGCTGGGTCTGGGCGAGCCGCTGCGGATCTCGGCCGAGCATGGCGAGGGCATGCCGGACCTCTACGGCGCCCTTCAGCCGCTGGCCGACGGCTTTGCCGAGCGCGCCGCCGAGGAAGCGCCGGAGACCGATGTCAGCGTGGACGAGGAGG
>NZ_JBYNAH010000160.1:11374-12456 GCF_059781815.1 Salipiger sp.
CGCCTTGGTGGGCAGGTTCATTTTTTTATAAGAGACTGCAGGGTGGCGGTGGAGGTCTCGTAGTAGGCCGAGTTGTCGCTGCCCGAGATCACCGCGTCGAAGCCGCTGCAGATCGCCGTGGTGGGCCGGCCCAATGCCGGCAAGTCGACGCTGGTCAACAAGATCATCGGCGAGGACCGCCTGCTGACCGGCCCCGAGGCCGGCATCACCCGCGACGCCATCTCGGTGCGCACCGAGTGGGGCGGGGTGCCGATGCGGATCTTCGACACCGCCGGCATGCGCAAGAAGGCGCGGGTGCAGGAGAAGCTCGAGAAGCTCTCGGTCTCCGACGGCCTGCGCGCGGTGAAATTCGCCGAGGTCGTGGTGGTGCTGCTCGACGCGGCGATCCCCTTCGAACAGCAGGACCTGCGCATCGCCGACCTCGCCGAGCGCGAGGGCCGCGCGGTGGTGATCGCGGTCAACAAGTGGGATATCGAGGACGAGAAGCAGGAGAAGCTGCGCGACCTCAAGGAAGCCTTCGAGCGCCTGCTGCCGCAGCTGCGCGGTGCGCCGCTGGTCACCGTCTCGGCCAAGACCGGGCGCGGGCTCGACCGGCTGCAGGCAGCGATCATGAAGGCCTGGGAAGTGTGGAACCGCCGCATTCCCACCGGTCAGCTCAACCGCTGGCTCGAGGGCATGGTGTCGAGCCACCCGCCGCCCGCGCCGCAGGGCCGCCGCATCAAGCTGCGCTACATGACCCAGGCCAAGACCCGCCCGCCGGGCTTCGTGGTGATGTGCTCGCGCCCGCAGGACATGCCCGACAGCTACACGCGCTACCTGGTCAACGGGCTGCGCGAGAGTTTCGACATGCCCGGAACGCCGATCCGGCTCTACATGCGCGGGCAGGGCGACAAGAACCCCTACAAGGGCCGCCGCGAGAAGAACGCCGGCGCGCTGAAGAAACACCTCGGCAAGAAGAAGGGCTGACGCCCGCGGTGCCGCTGCGTGGCGCTTTCTTGGATTTTGCAGGGGGCGCTGCCCCCTCTTGGCGCAAGCGCCAATTCACCCCCGAGGTATTTTGAAACCTGAGAAGGCAGGAGCGC
>NZ_JBYNAH010000161.1:0-12427 GCF_059781815.1 Salipiger sp.
GATACGGCACATGGTGCCCTCCATGACCTTGGTCTGGTCGGTGTGGAAGATCGACGAATGCGGATCGTGGTTGAAGTCGATCGAGACATTCTTCTTGTCGGTATAGCCCAGAACGCCCTTGAGCGGGCCATCGGCCGCGGCGCGGATGGCGTCGTTGATCTCTTCCACGGTGGTGGCCTTCTTGGCCTCGAAGGTCAGGTCGACGACCGAGACGTTCGGGGTCGGCACGCGGATCGCGACGCCGTCAAGCTTGCCGTTCAGCTCCGGCAGCACCAGACCCACCGCCTTGGCGGCACCGGTCGAGGTTGGGATCATCGACAGCGCCGCGGCGCGGGCGCGATAGAGATCCTTGTGCATGGTGTCCAGCGTCGGCTGGTCGCCCGTGTAGGAGTGGATCGTGGTCATGAAGCCCTTTTCGATGCCGATGGCATCGTTGAGCACCTTGGCCACCGGCGACAGGCAGTTGGTGGTGCACGACGCGTTCGACACCACGATGTCGTCCTTGGTCAGCACGCTGTCATTGACGCCGTAGACGATGGTCTTGTCGGCGCCCGAGGCCGGGGCCGAGACCAGCACCCGCTTGGAGCCGTTCTCGAGGTGCAGCGCGGCCTTGTCGCGGGCGGTGAAGATGCCGGTGCATTCCATCACAACGTCGACATCGCCCCAGGGCAGGTCGCCGGGGTTGCGCTCGGCGCTGACCTTGATCGGGCCGCGGCCGACGTCGATGGTGTCGCCGGAGACGGTCACTTCCTGCGGGAAGCGGCCATGAACACTGTCGAACTGCAGCAGGTGGGCATTGGTCTCGACCGGGCCGAGGTCGTTGATCGCGATCACCTCGATGTCGGTGCGGCCCGACTCGATGATGGCGCGCAGCACGTTACGGCCAATGCGCCCGAAGCCGTTGATTGCGACTTTGACGGTCATGGGTATCTCCTTGCTATCGAAATACTGAAGGTTGGGCGCAGGTCATCAGGTTGCCGCCGCTAAGTCAACCTGCCCCGGGGGCCGCAGGCGCGATTAGCGCCAGAAGGCCATCCAATCCAGCAATGCAAAGAACTTACGTCCCAGAAACACCAAATGCTCCGAGCCATAGAGCAGGGTGTCGGCGGCCAGCGCGAGGAGGATCAGCAGGCCGATCCATATGGCGATCCGGTTGGTCATGACGCCGGTGATGCCAGAGCGCGCGCGGGCTGTCACGCCCGATCTGACGCGGCCCCGGCGGGCGTGTTCATCAGCTCTTCGATGAACAGGCTGAGAAAGGCGCCGCGCCCGTTGACGCCGGCCTTGCGGTAGATCCCGTTGAGATGCGACTTCACCGTGCCCTCGGCAGAGCCGCGCAGCGCGGCGATCTCGGCAATCGACAGGCCCTTGAGGGTGAACATCGCCACGTCCTCCTCCGATGGCGTCAGCCCCCAGCTGCGGAACTGCGCCGCGACGATGTCGTGAAAGGCTCCGGCCGCGAGCGAGAGCTGGCGCTCGAGATGGGCCTTGCGGCGCAGCAGCGCCAGCAGCCAGCGCATCTCGACGGCGATGGCCACGAGCAGGCTCAGCGCCGCGAAGGACTCGATGGCAGACTCGCCGTCGACGATCGGCGGCCAGCCGATCTCGATCCAGTCGAGCGCCATGTCTCCCACGAAGAACGCCGTGCAGAGGCTCTGCACGGCGATCAGGACGATCAGCGGGGTCGATCGTGGGGTGTCCGGAACCAGAGTGTCGCTCATGGTTCGATCTTTGCACCCTCCGGAATGGTTTTGATACCCGTAACCATCGCTTGCGGCAGATTGACCCCGGTGCGCAGGCTCTCGAACAGCACCGCGCCCACATGCAGGGCCACCGAGATCTCGGCCCATGTGACCAGCGCCTCGTGGGTCTCCTCGACCCAGTCGATGCCCCAGAAGGCGTTGGTGGTCATCATGACGCCTGTGGCGATGATGGCGGCGAGGGTGAGCAACAGGTTGAAGATCATCAGCGCGCCGAGCGGCGTGTGCATCAGGTGGACCCGGCGCCGCCCGGTGGCCACGTCGGTGAGCTGGCCGCGGATGCGGTCGCGGCTCGGCAGAAAGCTGGTGAAGCGCGCCGAATGCGGCCCGACAAAGCCCCAGATCAGCCGGATGACCAGCAGCGCCGCGATGGCGTAGCCGACGGTCTCGTGCAGCTTGCTCTCCGGATCGGTGAAAAGCGCGTTGGTGACGAAGAAGCCCGCGAGGCTCCAGTGGAACAGCCGCAGCAGCGGGTCCCAGATGTAATGGCGTGTCATGGTGATGCTCCCGGAAAGGGGGCGCGGCCCTGGGAAACGACCGGGGGGACAGACGACGGGCCGCGCCGGAGGACGGCTCAGTCTTCGGTCTTGCTGCGCACGACGTTCAGGTCGGCATCGAGATAGAGCTCGAACCGCGCTCCGTCCTTGAGGGCATAGACCTCGATCATACCGTCTTCGTTGTCGATCTTGCGAACCTCAAAGCCTTCGGCGGTGAGCTTCTCGCGGATCTGGCTCTGGGTGGCGGCGTCGACATCGGGCGAGGCAAAGGCGGGACCGACGAGGGCGAGGCTGGTCAGGGCGGCGGCGATGGTCTTGATCATGGGGGCTCCTGTCTGGGATGCGCGGGGCCGGGGGATCCGGCGCCTCGGAGACAGGAGGTGGCAGCGGGTGCCGGCCCGGACCATGCACCGGGGGGTGCAGATCCGGGCGCTTGCAACTTTGGTTCAGGCCTTGCTTTTCAGGGCGGCCCAGAGCCACAGCGCCATGAAGGCGAGGCTGGCGATGGTGTTCCAGCTGGCCATCGACAGGCCGAAGAGATCCCAGATCACCTCGTCGCAGCGCTGGATCTCGGCGGTCATGATCTGGTTCAGCAGGTCGTCCGTGCTCATCCCGGTGACCGAGCCCGAGGCGGTGCAGGTGGTCGGGCCCTCCCACCAGGCGCGCTCGACGCCGGTGTGGTAGAAGCCGACCGCGGCGGTGGCCAGCGCCGAGAGCGCGCCGAGGATCGGCAGAACCGGCCCCCGGGTCGCCAGCGCGCCGAGGCCGATCACCACCGCGGCGAGATGCGGCCAGCGCTGGTAGATGCACAGCTTGCAGGGCGGCAGATCGCCCAGGTACTGGAAGCCGAGCGCCCCGAGCAGAAGCGCGGCGGAGCCGCCGGCGGCGAGCAGGATGAGAAGGGTGCGGGTCGGTGTCATAGGTATCTCACGATATAGAAGCCACCCACGAGGAGCAGCACGAAGAGCGTGAAGACGATCCCGAGGCGGCGCTCGATGAAGTGCCGGATCGGCTGGCCGAAGCCCCAGAGCAGCCCGGCCACCACGAAGAAGCGCAGCGCGCGCGCCACGATGGCCGTGACGATGAAGGTTCCGAGCGGCATCGCCGTCCAGCCCGACATAATGGTGATGACCTTGAACGGAAAGGGCGTCACGCCGGCAATCAGCACGGCCCAGAACCCGACCCCGTTGAAACGCGCGTTGAAGGCCTCCATCTGGTCGGCCTTGCCCATCGCCTCGAGGATCGGGCGGCCAAGGCTTTCGAAGAAGAAATGCCCAATGCCATAGCCTGCGAGCCCGCCCAGCACCGAGGCGCAGGTCGCCACCAGTGCGATCAGCCACGCCTTGCGCGGCGCGGCGAGCACCATCGGGATCATCAGCACATCGGGCGGGATCGGGAAGACCGAGGCCTCGATGAACGAGACGAGGGCAAGCGCCCAGAGCGCTCTGGGATGGTCGGCCAGCGACATGGTCCAGTCGTAAAGGCGGCGCAGCATGGGTGATCTCCGTTTGTCCTCGACCGAGGAACCATGACCGCGCGCGCCACGCAACAGACGAAAACGTGTTGTCCGCTGGATCGCGTCCTGCGGGTGACACAGCGCTGGTCTTGCGGGCAGAAACCGGTCTCAGCCGCGCCGTCGCCTGCGCCGGCCACCGCCCTCCGCACCCGCGTTGAAGCTGACCTCGGGCAGGTTGACGTGGCGCGCCAGCTCCGGGAATGGGTCGGAGGCGTGCGGGATCGCGTTGGCGGCGACGAAATGCTCCTGAAAGCGCGGCTCGATGGCGGTCTCGACCTTGGTGATGGCGCGGACCTCGCGCTCGATCTGGCGCCGCGCGGCAAGGCTGCAAAGCGCGATGCGTGCGCCGGTGCCGGCGGCGTTGCCGGCCGAGCTCACCTTGTCGAGCGGCACGTCGGGGATCATCCCCAGCACCATGGCGTGCAGCGCCGAGATATGCGCCCCGAAGGCGCCCGCGAGCACCACCCGGTCGACCCGTTCGACGCCGCGCGCATCCATCAGCAGCCGTGCGCCGGCATAGAGCGCCGACTTGGCAAGCTGGATGGCGCGGATGTCGCCCTGCGTGACGGTGACCAGCGGCCCGCCCTCGGCGCGACCGTCATGCAGCACGTAGGCGTGGGTGCGGCCCTCGGGGATGCAACGCGCGCTGCCGGTCTGCTCGGCGGAGCCGATGAGGCCGCCCGGGTCCAGAAGCCCGGCGATGCGCATCTCGGCCACCGCCTCGATGATGCCCGAGCCGCAGATCCCGGTGATGCCGCTCGCCGCCGTGGCCTCGGCAAAGCCCGGCGCGTCGGACCAGAGCTCGCAGCCGATGACCCGGAAGCGCGGCTCCTTGGTGGCGGGATCGATCCGCACCGCCTCGATGGCGCCGGGGGCGGCGCGCTGGCCCGAGCTGATCTGCGCGCCCTCGAAGGCGGGGCCGGTGGGCGAGGAACAGGCCAGCACGCCGCCGCGATCGCCAAGCAGGATCTCGGCATTGGTGCCGACATCGACCACCAGCACCAGATCCTCCGACAGCCCCGGCTGCTCGGAGAGCGCAACCGCCGCGGCGTCGGCTCCGACGTGGCCCGCGATGCAGGGCAGCAGGTAGATCTGCGCGCAGGCGGGCAAGGAGGTGAGACCGAGCTCATGGGCGCTGAGGTCGAGGGCCGAGGAGGTCGCCAGCGCGAAGGGCGCCTGGCCAAGCTCCACCGGGTCGATGCCCAGCAGCAGGTGGTGCATCACCGGGTTGCAGACAAACGTCGCCTCGAGGATCAGCGCCGGGTCGATCTCTGCCTCATAGGCGATCTCGCTGATCAGGGTCGAGAGCGCCTCGCGCACGGCGCGGGTCATTTCGACGGCGCCGCCGGGGTTCATCATGGCGTAGGAGACCCGGCTCATCAGGTCCTCGCCAAAGCGGATCTGCGGGTTCATGATCCCCGCCGACGCCACCACGGCCCCGGTGTCGAGATCGGTGAGATGCGCCGCGATCGTGGTCGAGCCGAGATCGATGGCAAGGCCGAAGATGCCGCCCTCGTGCAGTCCAGGCCAGATCGCCACCAGCTCGGGCACCGCGTCCTCGGCGCGCCGGTGCAGCGCCACGGTGGCGGTCCAGTCGCCCTTGCGCAGCGCCGGCTGGAGCTGCGCGAGCAGCGGCAGCCCGGAGCGGATCTCGGCGACGCCCCATTGCGCCTGCAGCGCCCGCGCGAGCCGCTCGAGATCGCCGGTCGGCTCGTGCATGTCGGGGGCCGCGACCTCGACGTATTGCAGCCGCGTCGCCGGATCCATCTCGATGGCCCGTGCGGCAGCTTCCTTGCGCACCACCTGCCGGTGCACCTGGCTGGAGGCGGGCACGTCGATCACCACGTCGCTCAGGATCTGCGCCTGGCAGCCGAGGCGCCGCCCCTCCGCCAGCCCGCGTTTCTCGTGGTAGCGCGCCTCGACCTTGTTCCAATCCGACAGCGCCCCGGGCTCCGAGCGGATGCCATGCTTCGGAAAATCCCCGAAGGCCGGCGCCACCTGGCATTTCGAGCAGATGCCGCGGCCGCCGCAGACCGAGTCGAGATCGACCCCGAGCCGGCGTGCGGCCGTCAGAACCGGCGTGCCCGCCGGCACGCGGCCGCGCTTGCCCGAGGGGGTGAAGACGACGAGGGGGTCTTGGGTCATGGTCCGGCCTGCCTGTTGCGCCTCCTCAGCATAGCTTGGGCAGCGGCAGGCGATGGCCCGGATGCGACACCGCGCGGCAGCTGCGCGTCAGTCGCTGTCGAGCCAGCGCAGGATATCGGCGCGGTTTCCGTCGAGCTCGGGCGGCGCGGGGCGTGCCGGACGATCCTCCATGCCCGAGATCTTGATCGGGTTGCCGGCCGCCTTGAAGGTGGCGCGGCCATAGCGGTCGAGCACGTCGACGATCATGTTGCGGGCCAGTAGCTGGGGGTCCTTCATCACCTGCTCCATGGTCTGGATCGGCGCGCAGGGGATGCCGGCGGCGGTGAGCCGGGCCAGCCAGTGCGAGCGCGGGAATTCCAGCGTCACCGCCTCGATCAGGCGCTTCAGCAGCCGCGCATGGGTCAGCCGCGCGGCATTGTCGGCAAAGCGCGGATCGTCGGCCAGCGGCAGCTGCAGCGTCAGGCAGAGCTTCTCGAACTGCGCATCGGTGCCGGCGGCCAGCACAAAGGGCCCGTCCGAGGCCGCCACCGCCTCGCAGGGCGCGATCGAGGGGTGCCGCGTGGCGTTGGCCGGGTGGGCATCGTTCATCGCGGCCTGCGCCACCGCCTGATCCATCAGCGCCACCTGCGCGTCTAGCTGGCCCACATCGATGCGTCGCCCGTTGCCATCTGTCTGCCGGGCGTAGAGCGCCGCGAGGATGCCCTGCACGAGGAACATGCCCCCGGCCAGATCGCCCACCGAGCTGCCCGCCCGGCGCGGCTCGCCCGGCGTGCCGGTGAGCCCCATCAGCCCGCCGCGCGCCTGCACCACCGTGTCATAGGCGGGCCGCTTGGCGTCGGGGCCGGTCTGGCCGTAGCCGCTCACCGAGGCGTAGATCATCTGCGGATGGCGGGCGTGCAGGCTCTCCCAGTCAAGCCCGTGCCGCGCCATCACCCCGGGGCGGAAATTCTCCACCAGCACATCGGCGCGGGCGAGAATCCGGTCGAGCAGGGCGCGGTCGGCCTCGACGTCGAGATCCAGCGCGATCGAGCGCTTGCCGCGGTTCACGGCGGCGAAATAGGCGCTCTTGCCGTCCTTGAGCGGCGGCAGCCGCCGCGCGTCGTCGCCCTTGCCCGGGCGCTCGACCTTGATCACCGCGGCGCCGAGATCGGCGAGGATCATCGTGGCATAGGGCCCGGAGAGGATGCGGCTGAAATCGACGACGGTGACGCCGTTGAGGGGAAGGGGCATGGGCCTTTGGCTCTCATGTTGTTTTTCTGCTCACCCCCGAGCTTTCCGCAGCTTGGCGAGTCCCGCAAGCGGTTCCTCGCCGATGCGCTCAACTCTGCCCATTTCGCGTGCAGGTTGTTTCCTGCGTGCCGCAGTTTCCGGGCCATTGTTTGGCCCGGGGCGCCCGGCCTGCCTACGCGGCGGGCATCCGCTGGCCACGGGCATGGAATACGAAGCCCAGCAGGTTCATCAGGATCTGCGCCGCAAGGATCGAGGTCGAACCGGTGGGATCGTAATCAGGTGCTACCTCGACGAGGTCGATGCCGATGATCTCGTGCGCGTGGGCGACCTGCTGAAGGATCTCCAGCACCTCGTAATAGAGAAAGCCGCCATGGCTCGGCGTGCCGGTACCCGGGGCGATCGACGGGCAGAACCCGTCGATATCGATGGTGATATAGACCGGCACGCCCTCGGGGATGCGCTGCGCCACGCCGGCCGCGCCCAGCCCGCGCGCCTGCCGCACCGACAGGATGTCGGACCCCATGGCGCGGGCCGCGTCATAGCCTTCCTTGGCGGTGGAGCTGACATTGCGGATGCCGACCTGCGTGAGCCCGCTGACCCAGTCCTTCTCGGCGGCGCGGCGCATCGGGTTGCCATGGCCGCGGGTGACGCCATGGCGCTCGTCGACGAAATCGAGATGGGCGTCGATCTGCAGAATGTGGAAGGGGGCGTGGCCCTCGTAGGCCTCGATGCAGGGGATGTTGACCGAGTGGTCGCCACCGATCACCACCGGCAGCGCGCCGGCCTTCAGCGCCGCCTCCACCCCGGTACGGATGTTGCGGTGGCTGGCGATCGTGTCCGTATGCACGATGTCGGCATCGCCCATGTCGACGATGCGCACCTCCTCGCCCAGATAGGTGACATCGTCCTCGTGGTCATAGGCCCCGGCATGGCCGAAGGAGAACAGCGTCGAGGCCTCGCGCACGCCCCTCGGTCCGAACCTTGCGCCTGCGCGCCACTGGGTGCCGGCATCGAAGGGCGCGCCGAGGATCGCGGCGTCGGCGTCGATGGCGCTCCAGTCCGCGACATAGGGCTTCTTTGCAAAGGTGCAGATCCCGGTGAAGGGCAGGTTCAGCCGGCCGCTTTCGTATCCATGTGCCAAGGTCGTCTTCCTCTCGCTCGAACTCGTGGCCACCCTGCGCCAGCCCGGGCGCGGACGCAATCGCCCGGACGCTGCGCCCGGTGTCAGAGGCCGGACGCCTCCGGCGGGAGTATTTTTGACGAAGAGAAGCCAGGGGCGCAGCGCTCATGTCTTCTTTGGTTCAAAAATACCTCGGGGGTGAATTGGCCGCAGGCCAAGAGGGGGCAGCGCCCCCTCACGCTCACGCAACCGGCACGCGGCCGGGCAGGGGCAAGAGACAGGACGCGAGGAAGGGGGCTTTCGCCTCCCGCGCATCCGTGCAATAGGGACGTGCCAACCGATCCCCTCCCAAGGAGCCACCCCATGGAGATTCGCGAGGCGCTCACCTTCGACGACGTTCTTCTCGTTCCCGCGGCGTCCAGCGTGCTGCCCAGCACCGCCGACACCCGCACCCGCGTGACCAAATCCATCGCCCTCAACATCCCGCTCTTGAGCTCGGCCATGGACACCGTGACCGAGGCCCGCATGGCCATCACCATGGCCCAGGCCGGCGGCATCGGGGTGATCCACAAGAACCTAACCGTCGAGGAACAGTCCCAGCAGGTGCGCCGGGTCAAGCGCTTCGAGAGCGGCATCGTCTACAACCCGGTGACCCTGACCCCGGACCAGACGCTGGCCAATGCCAAGGCGCTCACCGAGCGCTACGGTTTTACCGGCTTCCCGGTGGTCGACGAGAAGAAGCACGTGGTCGGCATCGTGACCAACCGCGACATGCGCTTCGCCCAGAAGGACGACACCCCCGTCCGGGTCATGATGACCTCCGAGAACCTCGCCATCCTGCAGGAGCCCGCCGACCGCGACGAGGCGATCAGCCTGATGCGCGCGCGCCGCATCGAAAAGCTGCTGGTCACCGACGCCGCCGGCAAGCTCACCGGCCTGCTGACGCTGAAGGACACCGAGAAGGCCGTGGTCAACCCCTCGGCCAGCAAGGACCGGCTCGGCCGCCTGCTCTGCGCCGCCGCCAGCGGCGTCGGTGACAGCGGTTTCGAGCGCACCGAGGCGCTGGTCGATGCCGGCGTCGACATCGTGGTGATCGATACCGCCCACGGCCATTCGCAGGGCGTGCTCGAGGCCGTGGCCCGCGTCAAGCGGCTCTCCAACGAGCTGCAGGTGATCGCCGGCAACGTCGCCACCGCCGATGCCACCCGCGCGCTCATCGAGGCCGGGGCGGATGCGGTCAAGGTCGGCATCGGGCCGGGCTCGATCTGCACCACCCGCATGGTCGCCGGCGTCGGCGTGCCGCAGCTCACTGCGGTGATGGATTGCGCCAAGGCCGCCGGAGACGTGCCGGTGATCGCCGATGGCGGCATCAAGTTCTCCGGCGATTTCGCCAAGGCGATCGCCGCCGGCGCTTCCTGCGCCATGGTCGGCAGCATGATCGCCGGCACCGACGAGAGCCCCGGCGAGGTCATTCTCTACCAGGGGCGCTCGTTCAAGGCCTATCGCGGCATGGGCTCGCTCGGCGCCATGGCGCGCGGCTCCGCCGACCGCTACTTCCAGAAGGACGCCGCCTCCGACAAGCTGGTGCCCGAGGGCATCGAGGGCCAGGTGCCCTACAAGGGCGCGGCGGGCGCGGTGATCCACCAGCTGGTGGGCGGCCTGCGCGCGGCGATGGGCTATACCGGCAACGCCACCGTCGACGAGATGCGCAAGAACTGCAGCTTCGTGAAGATCACCAACGCGGGCCTGAGCGAGAGCCACGTGCACGACGTGCAGATCACCCGCGAAAGCCCGAACTACCGCGTCGGATGACGCCGGCGGCACGGGTTCAGGCCGCGGCGGAGATCCTAGACCGGATCGCGGCGGGCGTGCCGGCCGAGCAGGCCCTGCTCGGCTGGTCGCGGGCCTCGCGCTTCGCAGGCTCCAAGGACCGCGCCGCGGTGCGCGACCATGTCTTTGACGTGATGCGCCGCTGGCGCTCGACCGCCGCGACGGGCGGCGGCGAAAGCGGGCGGGCGCGGATGATCGGCCTGCTGCGCCAGCAGGGCAGCGATCCCGACGCACTCTTCACCGGCGAGGGCCATGCGCCCGCGCCGCTGCAAGACGACGAGCGCGGCGCCGGGCGGACCCCGGACGGCGCCGAAGCGCTGGATCTGCCCGACTGGCTCTGGCCGGCCTGGCAGGCGAGCCTTGGCGAGGAGGCTGCGCAAGCGGCCGAGGAGCTCCGCCACCGGGCACCGGTCTTTCTGCGCGTCAACAGCCTGCGTGGCACCGTGCCCGAGGCCGTCGCGGCGCTTGCCGCCGAGGGCATCGAGACCCGCGCGCATCCGCTCGCTGACACCGCGCTCGAGGTGATCGCGGGCGCCCGCAAGGTGGCGCGCTCGAAGGCCTTCACCTCGGGTCTGGTCGAGCTGCAGGACGCCGCCAGCCAGGCGGTGGTCGCAGCGCTGCCGCTCGCCGCGGGTCAGCGCGTGCTCGACTATTGCGCCGGCGGCGGCGGAAAGGCGCTGGCCATGGCCGCCCGCCTTGCCGGCCCGGTCGAGGCGCATGACGCCAACCCGGCCCGGATGTCCGATCTGCCGGCCCGCGCCGCCCGCGCGGGGGCAAGGATCCTCATCACGCCGAAGCCCCGCGGTCCCTACGATCTGGTGCTCTGCGACGTGCCCTGTTCCGGCAGTGGCTCCTGGCGCCGCGCGCCCGAGGGCAAATGGCGTCTGACGCCCGAGGGGCTCTCGGAGCTGACCGAAACCCAGTCCCGGATCCTCGAGACCGTCGCGCCGATGGTCGCTCCCGGCGGCACGCTGGCCTATGCCACCTGCTCCATGCTGTCGGTCGAGAACCGTGAGCGCGTGGCGGCGTTCCTCGCCACCCATCCAGGTTGGCAACTGGCGCAGGATCGCCAGTTCCTGCCCTCCGATGGCGGCGACGGATTCTACATTGCCTGCCTGACCGCCCCGGCCTGACCTCGCTCCGCGCTTGACCCGAGGGCACCGCTGACGGCACTCTCCACAACCGGGAGATGTCTCCGGGGCGTGGTTTACCTTTGGTTAATGCCCGGAGACTAAGACCGGTCGCGGTGCATCTCGTGGATGCCCGACCGGCGAGAGGGGGCCAGGTGAGCGACAGCATGGCGGCAGAGCGGCTTGGGCGACGCGGGGCGCGCGCGGTGTTGCGCAGCACCGCGCTGCTGGCGGCGCTGGCGCTGGCCAGCGGCCTGACCGCGATGCTGAGCGCCGAGCCGACGCTGCGCACCGGGATGCTCGCTGCCGCCGCGGCCTTCGCGACCACCGCAGCGCTTGCGCTGGTCAGCTACGGGTTCCGCCGGCGGCGCGATGCGCGCAGCTTTGCCGCGGTCTGCGCCTTTGCCGAGGGGGATCCGGCGCCGATCCTTGTCACCGATCCGGCGCTGTGCCTGATCTATGCCAACTCCACCGCCCGGCGCGAATTCGAAGCGCGGCCAGGCGATGCGCTGCCCGAGCTTCTGGCCGGGCAGGTGGCCGGGGCCGAGGGGGTCAGCCACCGGCTCTGGCTGCAGGCTCATGATCGCGGTCACGCGCGCGAGGAGGTGGCGGCGCGCGGCGGGCGGCGGGTGCTGGCGCTGCGGGTGCTCGATGCCGAGCGCTGGGTCTGGCGGCTCGATCGCTTGCCGGAGCGGCCCGAGCCCGATGCCGCGCCGGGGCCCGCGAGCGATCCGCCGGTGTTGACGCTCGGGCGCAGCGGCGCGGTGCTCTACATGAACGCCCGGGCGCGGCGGCTGCTCGGGCGCCGGGTCAAGCGGATCGACGACGCGCTCGAGGATCCGCCGCTGCGGCCCGGCGCGATCCAGCGCTTTGTCACGCCCGAGGGCGCTCAGAGCTTTGCGGTGCGGTGCGTCGATGCCGGCATCGGCCGCAAGGAGGTGGTGCTGCACCCTCTTGAGGATCCGGCCCTGCCCGAGGCCGCGGGGCCAGGCGGGTTCGACGACCTTCCGGTGCCCCTCCTGCGGCTCGATCCCGAGGGGCGGATCCTGCGCGCCAATGCCAGCGCCTGCCGGCTGCTCGACACCGAGCGTGCGGAGGGCCGCAACCTGTCGGAATTCATGGAGGGGCTCGGCCGCTCCGTCCATCTCTGGATCGGCGAGGCAGCGGCGGGACGGGGTCTGCACCGCTCGGAGTTCCTC
>NZ_JBYNAH010000162.1:0-12369 GCF_059781815.1 Salipiger sp.
CGTGCCCACCGGGTGATAGATCGAATCCGCCGTCGCCCGCACCACCGCGTCGAGCGCCGCATCGCTGGTGACGGACGGACCCGGGCGCAGCTCCTCGCCGGTAAACGCCGCCATCGCCGGCTGCTTGCAGAGGTCGCGCAGCATCTTCAGCCCCTCGCGCAGCGCCACGCGGTCGGTCTCTTCCGCCAGGTAGTTCGGGTCGATCAGCGGCCGCTCGCGCGGGTTGTTCGAGGCGATGGTCAGCCGCCCCCGGCTCTCGGGCTGGAGCTGGGTTACGTCGATGGCGAAGCCGTGGCCGCGGTCGTCCGCCGTTGCGCCGTCGAAGGCCAACGCGTTGATGAAATGCAGCTGCGTGTCCGGCGCGCCGTCGCCTTCGCCAAGACGCAGGAACGCCCCGGCCTCGAGCCCCTGCTGGGTGCCCACGCCCTTGCCGGTGAACAGCCATTGCGCCCCCACCGCGAGGTTGTTGGGAAACTTGGCATGGTCCCAAAGCGACAGCGGCTCGGTCATGCGGTGCTTGACCTTGACCTCAAGGTGATCGTGCAGGTTCTCGCCCACGCCAGGAAGATCGGCGCGCAGCGGGATGCCCAGCGGGCGCAGCTGCGCGGCAGGGCCGATGCCCGCGTGCAGCAGCAGGTGCGGCGTGCCGATGGCGCCGGCGCAGAGCACCACGTGCCCGGCAGAGAGCACTTCTTCGCCAGAGGGTGTCATCACCAGCAGCCCGTCGATGCGGGCACCGTCGCCGGTCAGGCGCAGCACCTCGACGCCGGTCTTCACCTCAAGATTGGCGCGGCCCTTGGCGCGGCCGAGATAGGCGCGGGCGGTGCTGTGGCGCTTGCCGTCCTTGACGTTGACCCGGAACAGGCCGAAACCCTCGGCCTGGCCCTCGACGGCCTGATGCACCGGGTAGCCCATCTGCCCGCCGGCCTCGACAAAGGCATCGTAGCTGGGCCCACTCTCGGGGATCATCGGGGTCATGACCCGGGTCACCTCGTCGAGCACCGGCTTGACCTCGGCCCAGGACCAGCCCTCGCAGCCCTCTGCTGCCCAGTGGTCGTAATCCGAGGCGTGGCCGGTGACCCAGACCATGGCGTTGATCGAGGACGACCCGCCCAGCACGCGGCCACGTGGCACGTAGAGCCTGCGGCCATCCATATGGGCCTGCGGCACGGTCTCGAAATGCCAGTTGAAGTAAGGCGAGGCGATGGCCTTGGCCACGCCCGCGGGCATCGAGATGAACGGATGGCGCCCGGCAGGTCCGGCCTCGAGCAGCAGCACCCGGCAGGCGGGATCGCGCGACAGCCGCTCGGCCACGGCGCAGCCGGCGCTGCCGGCGCCCACGACGATGACATCCCAGCTCATGCCAGCAGCTCGCGCAGGGCGGCGTCGATCATGTCGGTGTCGGGCTGGTTGCGCCCGCCGCCAGCATAGTGCCCCCAGACCGAGTCGATCACCCGCAGCTCGGCATTGGGCATCTTTGCCACCTCGCGGGCGTTGTCCTCGGGCGGAAAGTAGAAATCCGTGCGGCAGGGCAGCACGATGGATTTCGCGGTGATCGCCTTCAGCGCCGCCTCGCGATCGCCATTGTAAAGCGGGTTGGCCGAGATGTCGCAGGCCTGCCAGGTGGCAATGAGCGAGAGCATGTCATTGGCGTCGAGCCCGTAATACATCGCGTCCCAGACGTTCTTGAGATAATCCTCGACGCTGACATAGCCCATGCCGCGCCACAGCTCCTCGCGGAACCATTCCTGGCTCAGCACCCAGCCGGCCCAGACCCGGCCCTTGGCGGTCAGCCCGCGCCAAGGCGGCTCTTTATAACGCCCCTGCATCCAGGCCGGATCGGTGATCAGCGCGTGTTTCACCCCCTCGAGGAAGACATAGGTGTGGCCGGCGGTGATCGCCTGACCGCAGAAGCAGGCCATCGCCTCGACCTTGTCGGGGAACAGCGCCGCCCAGTGATAGGCCTGCTGCCCGCCCATCGACCAGCCGCAAGCAAGCCGCACCTTGGTGATGCCGAATACTTCGCGCAGCAGCCGCTCCTGCAGCATGACGTTGTCATACTGGGTGATGCGCGGGAAATCCGGCCCGGCCAGCGGGATGGGCGTATTGGACGGCGAGGAGGAGACGCCGTTGCCCAGCATGTTGGGCACGATGATGAAGTATTTTTCCGGATCGAGCGCCATCCCCGGCCCGATCAGGAATTCGTTGTCCGCATGGCTGCCGCCGTAGCGCGTGGGATAGACCACCACGTTGTCGAGCGCCGCGTTGAGCCGGCCATAGGTGGCATAGGCGAGCTTCGCGTCGGGCAGGGTGATGCCGCATTGCAGATGCACGGGGCCTGCCTCGAAGATCTCGTAAGGGGTCAGTTCCGCGCTCATGCTTTCGCCTCCGTGCCGTGCCGCTTCAGGCGGCCTGATGTGGTGTCCCGCGTCACCGAACCACGCCGGCACCGGGCTCCGGCGCAGCGTGAGAGGGGGACTCCGGAGGCTGCCTCATCCTTGGGCAGAGCGCCTCCGGTCCCGGTCAAATTCCCACCCGTCCGCTCAACCCACAAGAAAATTTATTGCGCGAGAGTGAATATTCGAAACCATGAGGAAAACTTGCCCAAAGGGAGAACAGGGACATGAAGATTTGCGTGATCGGCGCCGGCCCGTCGGGTCTGGCCCAGCTTCGGGCCTTCCAGTCCGCCAAGGAGAAGGGCGAGGCGATTCCCGAGATCGTCTGCTACGAGAAGCAGCCCGACTGGGGCGGGCTCTGGCGCTATGACTGGCGCACCGGGGTCGACGAATACGGCAACCCGGTGCATGGCTCGATGTATCGCTACCTGTGGTCGAACGGCCCCAAGGAGGGCCTCGAATTCGCCGACTATTCCTTTGACGAGCATTTCGGCAAGCCGATCGCCAGCTACCCGCCGCGCGCCGTATTGTTCGACTATATCGAGGGCCGGGTGAAGAAGGCCGGCGTGCGCGACTGGATCCAGTTCTCCACCGTGGTGCGCGATGTCTCCTATGACGAGGGCACGGGCAAGTTCACCGTCGTCGCCCGCAATGGCGAGACCGACACCGAGAGCCGCGAAGAGTTCGATCACGTCATCGTCGCCTCGGGGCATTTCTCCTTCCCCAACGTGCCCTATTACCCCGGTTTCGAGAGCTTCAACGGCCGCATCCTGCACGCCCATGATTTCCGCGACGCGCGCGAGTTCGAGGGCAAGGACATCCTCATCCTCGGCACCTCCTACTCGGCCGAGGACATCGGCTCGCAATGCTGGAAATACGGCTGCGCCTCGGTCACCGTGGCGCATCGCACCGCGCCGATGGGCTATGACTGGCCCGACAACTGGAAGGAAGTGCCGGCGCTCGAGCGAGTCGAGGGCAAGACCGCCTATTTCAAGGACGGCACGGAAAAGACCGTCGACGCGATCATCCTCTGCACCGGCTACAAGCACCATTTCCCGTTCCTGCCCGACGACCTGCGGCTCAAGACCGCGAACCGGCTGGCGGCGAGCGATCTCTACAAGGGCGTGGTCTACGTGCCGAACCCGAAGATGTTCTATCTCGGGATGCAGGACCAGTGGTTCACCTTCAACATGTTCGACGCGCAGGCCTGGTGGGTGCGCGATGCCATCCTCGGCAAGATCGCGCTGCCCGACACGGCGGCGATGGAGGCCGACTGGCAGAAGCGGCAGGCCGACGAGGATGCCTATGACAGCGACCACGACGCCATCGTCTACCAGGGCGATTACGTGAAGGAGCTGATCGCCGAGACCGATTATCCCTCCTTCGACGTCGACGGCGCCAATCAGGCGTTCTTCGAGTGGAAGAAGCACAAGAAGAAGGCGATCATGTCGTTCCGCGACAATGGCTATGTCTCGCCGATCACCGGCACCATCGCGCCGCCGCACCACACGCCGTGGCGCCACGCGCTGGATGACAGCCTCGAGGCCTATCTGCAGACCTCGGAAGCGGCCGAGTAAGTCGTGGGCCTTGCCTTCGAGAGCCGCGAGGCGCGGGCCGGGGTGATCACCCCCGGCCTGACCCTGCCCAAGGGGGTCGAACGCCACCCGGTGCCGGGCGGCGGCTCGCGCGCGGTCGAGATCCGCGCCGGAGACGAGATCACCGTAGAGGACCGCGAGGGCGGGCAGCTGGCCGAGATCATCGCCTTCACGCCGGCGGGCGTCGGCGATCCGGGGCTGATCGGGGCCAAGGGCTCGGTCGGGCCGGAGGGGCTCAAATCGACGCTGCTCACCAGCCGCTCGGGGCAGGGGGTGGCACGGGCGCTCTCTGCGGCGGGGTTCGATCTGGGCAAGGCGCGGGCGGTGCGGCTCTTTGCCGAGGGCTCGCGCCCCGGGGACAGCGCCGTGTTCACGGCGCAGGGCGACGGGCTCTTGATTGTCGCCGCCCCCGGCGGGCCGATGGAGCCCGGCGCGCAGGACACGCCCACCGACCTGCTTCTGTGGATCCGCCGCGCCGACCTGCGCGATTTCAAGGGTGCCCACCGCGCCCCCGATCCGCTGGCCGATCCGCTCATCGACCAGAACATCCGCCCCGGCGAGGCCCATGTCTACACCGTCCCCAAGGGCGGCTTCATCCAGATCCTCGACGTGCAAGGGCGCGAATGCTCCGACTTCCAGGCCTTCTCGGCGCGCTCGCTCGATGCCGGGCTCACCCGCGAGATCGACCCGACCGCCACCCGCTCGCAGACCGGCACGATTTATCCCAAGCCGGGGCTGGCGGCGAAATACTGGAACGTCGATTTCGAGCCGCTGGTCGAGATCGTGCAGGACACCTGCGGCCGGCACGACACCTTCGGACTGGCCTGCACCAGCCGCTACTACGATGACATGGGCTATTTCGGCCACGTCAACTGCACCGACAACATCAACGTCCAGCTCGCGCCCTATGGCGTGCGCCCGCGCGCCGGCTGGCCCGCGATCAACTTCTTCTTCAACACGCTGATCGACGCCGAGCACAACATCATCACCGAGGAGCCGTGGTCGCGCCCCGGAGATTACGTGCTGCTGCGGGCGTTGACCGATCTGGTCTGCGTCTCGACCGCGTGCCCCGACGACATCGACCCGGCCAATGGCTGGAACCCCACAGACATTCAGCTCCGCACCTATGGCGAGGGCGAAGACTTCCGCCGTTCGATCGGCTGGCGGAAGAGACCGGAGGACGACGTGGAGCACACAAGGGAGACGGGCTTTCACGCCAGCTTCGCCAGGCTCACCCGCGATTTCGTGGAATATAACGGCTACTGGCTGCCCGACAGCTTTCCCGGCGAGGGCACGCTTGGCGAATACTGGGCCTGCCGCGAGAAGGTCGCGATCATGGACCTCTCGCCGCTGCGCAAGTTCGAGGTCACCGGGCCGGATGCCGAGAAACTTCTCAACCACTGCGTCACCCGCAACATGGAGAAGCTCTCCGTGGGGCAGGTGGTCTACACCGCCGTCTGCGCCGAACATGGCGGCATGATCGACGATGGCACCGTCTTCCGGCTCGGCGAGCACAATTTCCGCTGGATCGGCGGTTGCGACGGCTCGGGGCTTTTCATGCGCGAGGAGGCCGAGCGGCTGGGGCTCGACGCCCACGTGCGCAGCTCCACCGACCAGCTCTGCAACGTGGCCCTTCAGGGGCGGCACGCGCAGGCGATCCTGTCGCAGCTGTTCTGGACCGCGCCCGACCGGTCCAGCGTCGACGAGCTCGGCTGGTTCCGCTTCACCGTGGCGCGGCTGGGCGATTTCCAGGGCACCCCGGTGATGATCTCGCGCACCGGCTATACCGGTGAGCTGGGCTACGAGATCTTCTGCCACCCCAAGGACGCGGTTGAGGTGTTCGACGCGATCTGGGAGGCGGGGCAGGCCTATGGGCTGAAGCCGCTGGGCCTCGCCGCGCTCGACATGCTGCGCATCGAGAGCGGGCTGGCCTTTGCCGGGCACGAGTTCGACGACCAGACCGACCCGTTCGAGGCCGGCATCGGCTTCACCGTGCCGCTGAAGTCGAAGGAGGCCGATTTCTCCGGCCGGGCCGCTTTGGAAGAGCGCAAGGCGCATCCGCAGCGCAAGCTGGTGGGGCTCGAGATCGACGCCACCACCGTGCCGGCGCATGGCGATTGCGTGCGGCTGGGGCGGGTGCAGGTGGGGGTGGTGACCTCCGGCACGCGCTCCCCGATCCTCGGCAAGACCATCGCGCTGGCCCGGGTGGAGACGCCCTATGCAGAGCCGGGCACCGCGCTCGAGATCGGCCAGCTCGACGGGCATCAGAAGCGGCTCACCGCCCGCATCGTGCCGTTCCCGCATTTCGACCCGACCAAATCGCGCGCGAAGGGAGACTACGGCGCATGACCCCGGAAGACCGCGTCCGGGCGATGGGCTTCTGGTCCGGCCCGGTGACCATCGCGCCGCTCTCGGGCGGCATCACCAACCTCAACTTCGTGGTGACCGACGCGGGCCGGGAATACGTGGTGCGCCTCGGGCGCGACATCCCCGAGCATCTGGTGATGCGCTGGAACGAGCGCGCCCTCACCGAGGCCGCCGCCGATGCCGGCATCTCTCCGGCGCTGCGCCATGCCGAGCCGGGCATCATGGTCACCGATTTCATCACCTCGCAGGCGCTTGCCGAGGCCGATCTGCACGATGCCCAGACCCTGCATGACGCGGTGGCGCTGGTGGGGCGGGTGCATCGCGAGCTGAGCCGGCAGGTTGCAGGCCCGGTGCTGACATTCTGGGTCTTCCACGTGCTGCGGACCTATGCCGCCTGGCTCGAGGAGAACGGCTCGCGCCACATCGCGCGGCTGCCGGGGCTGATGGTGCAGGCGGGCGAGCTCGAAGAGGCGGTGGGCAAGGTCGGGCTGGTGCTCGGCCACAACGACCTGCTGCCGCAAAACATCCTGCGCGCCGAGGACGGGCGGCTCTGGCTGGTCGACTGGGAATATGGCGGCTTCAACTCGGCGCTGTTCGATCTTGGCGGGCTGGCCTCCAACGCCGGCCTGCCGCCCGAGGCCGAGGCCGAGATGCTGCGGCTCTATCATGGCCACGACCCCGACGCCGCCTACCTGCGCCGCTACGGCGCGATGAAATGCGCCTCGCTCCTGCGCGAGGCGATGTGGAGCATGGTCTCCGAGATCAGCTCCGAGATCGAGTTCGACTACGCGGGTTACACGGCGGAGAACCTGTCGCGCTTCAACGCCGCGCTCGACGCCTGGAAGGAGGGCGCATGACCGAGTTTCCCACCACCGCGCAGGCGGTCATCGTCGGGGGCGGGATCATCGGCTGCTCGACGGCCTATCACCTCGCCAAGCTCGGCTGGGAGGTTGTCCTGCTCGAGCGCCACAAGCTGACCTCGGGCACCACCTTCCATGCCGCCGGTCTCGTGGGACAGTTGCGGAGCTCGGCCAACATCACCGAGCTGCTGGGCTATTCGGTCAAGCTTTACGACACGCTCGAGCAGGAGACCGGGCAGGCGACGGGGTGGAAGCGCAATGGCGGGCTGCGGCTCGCCTGCAATGCCGAGCGCTGGACCGAGGTCAAGCGGCAGGCCACCACGGCGCACAGCTTCGGGCTCGACATGCAGCTGCTGACGCCGTCCGAGGCCCAGGAGCTCTGGCCGCTGATGGATGTGAGCGATGTCGTTGGCGCGGCCTACCTGCCGACCGACGGTCAGGCCAACCCCTCCGACATCACGCTCTCGCTTGCCAAGGGCGCGCGCATGGCCGGTGCGCGGATCATCGAGGATTGCGCGGTGCTCTCGGTGACGCGCGAGAAGGGCGTCATCACCGGGGTCGAGACGCAGCACGGCTTCATCAAGACCGGCATCGTCGTCGCCTGCTGCGGCCAGTGGACCCGCGAGTTTGCCGCGCCTCTGGGGGTGAGCGTTCCGCTGGTCTCGATGGAGCACCAGTACATGGTGACCGAGCCGATCGACGGCGTCACCCGCGACCTGCCGACCCTGCGCGATCCCGACCGGCTGACCTACTGGAAGGAAGAGGTCGGCGGGCTGGTCATGGGCGGCTACGAGCCCAACCCCAAGCCATGGGCCGTCAACGGCATTCCCGAGGGCTTCCACTACACGCTGCTCGACAGCGATTTCGACCATTTCGAGCAGATCATGGAGCTGGCGCTGGGCCGCGTGCCGGCGCTCGAGACGGCGGGGATCAAGACGCTGACCAACGGCCCCGAGAGCTTCACGCCCGACGGCAATTTCATCCTCGGCGAGGCGCCCGAACAGAAGGGATTCTTCGTCGGCGCAGGCTTCAACGCCTTCGGCATCGCCTCTGGCGGCGGCGCGGGCATGGCGCTGGCCGAGTGGGTGGCGAAAGGCGAGCCGCCTTTCGATCTCTGGCCAGTCGATATCCGCCGCTTCGGTCGCCCGCATTTCGATACCGACTGGGTCCGCACCCGCACCGTCGAGGCCTATGGCAAGCATTACACCATGGCCTGGCCCTCCGAGGAACACGACAGCGGCCGCCCCGGCCGCCGCTCGCCGCTCTACGACCGGCTGAAGGCGCGTGGCGCGGTGTTCGGCGAGAAGATGGGCTGGGAGCGGCCCAACTGGTTCGCTGCCGAGGGCGAGCACGCGGGCGATATCTACACCTATGGCCGGCCCAACTGGTTCGACGCGGTGGCACGCGAGCACAGGGCGGCGCGCGAGGCGGCGGTGCTGATCGACCAGACCAGCTTTGCCAAGTTCATGCTCAAGGGGCCGGATGCCGAAGACGTGCTGCAAAAGATCGCCGCCAACGATGTGGGCGGCCCGGTAGGCAGCCTGACCTATACCCAAATGCTCAACGATCACGGCGGGATAGAGGCCGATCTTACGGTGGCGCGGCTGGCGGAGGATGCGTTCTACATCGTCACCGGCACCGGCTTTGCCACGCGCGATTTCGACTGGATCAAACGCGGCATTCCCGGGGGCGCCAACGCCCAGCTCATCGATGTCACCTCGGGCTACGCGGTGCTGTCGCTGATGGGCCCGAAGGCGCGCGACATCCTCGCCCATGTCACCCGCGCCGATGTGTCGAACGAAGCTCTGCCCTTCGGCAGTGCCGCGCAGATCGCCATCGCCGGCGCGCCGGTCTGGGCGCTGCGGGTGTCCTATGTGGGCGAGCTCGGCTGGGAGCTGCACCTGCCGGTGGAATACGCCGCAACCGTCTATGACGCGCTGCACATGGCCGGCGCCTCCCACGGGCTCATGGATGCCGGTTACCGCGCCATCGAGACCCTGCGGCTCGAGAAGGGCTACCGCGCCTGGGGCGGCGATATCGGTCCCGACAGCACGCCGCTCGAGGCGGGGCTTGGCTTTGCGGTGGCGCTCGACAAGGGGGAGTTCCGTGGCCGCGCCGCCATCGCCGCGCAGAAGGCGGCGGGCGTCAGCAAGCGGCTCGCCACCTTCACCGCCGCGCCGGAGGTGATCCTGCTGGGCCGTGAGACCATCTTCCGCAATGGCGAGCGCGTGGGCTACCTGAGCTCGGGCGGCTATGGCCACACGCTGGGGCAGGCCATCGGCATGGGCTACCTGAAGAACCCGCAAGGCGTGACCCGCGACTGGATCCTCGAAGGCCGCTACGAGCTCGAGGTCGCCACGAAGCGCGTTCCCTGTGAGGTGAGCCTCGCGCCCCTTTACGACCCGAAGCATACGCGTTTGAAATCCTGAGCGGATTTCCCGCCTCTCGGCGGAATGCCGCGCTGAATACAGGGCTGGATGCCCGACTGAACGAAGGACGACCCGAATGACATTCTCCGCCAACTGGTCCTGGCCGAACCCGATCCGCTTCGGTGCCGGGCGCATCGCCGAGCTGGCCGACGCCTGCCACGCCGCCGGCATCTCCAAGCCGCTGCTGGTGACCGACCGCGGCCTCGCCGCCCTGCCGATCACCGCGCAGGCGCTCGACATCCTCAAGCGCTCGGGGCTCGATTGCGATCTCTTCGCCGATGTCGATCCCAACCCCAACGAGCGCAATCTCGGCGTCGGTGTCGTGGCGTTCAAGCAGGGGCGGCATGACGGCGTCATCGCCTTCGGCGGCGGCTCGGGGCTCGACCTGGGCAAGCTCATCGCCTTCATGGCCGGCCAGAGCCGCCCGGTCTGGGAATTCGAGGACGTGGGCGACTGGTGGACCCGCGCCGATGCCTCCGCCATCGCGCCGATCATCGCGGTGCCGACCACCGCCGGCACCGGCTCGGAGGTTGGCCGCGCCGCGGTGCTGACCAATTCCGAGACCCATGAGAAGAAGATCATCTTCCACCCCAAGATGATGCCGGCGCAGGTGATCTGCGATCCCGAGCTGACCGTGGGCATGCCGCCCTTCATCACCGCCGGCACCGGGGTCGACGCGCTGGCCCATTGCATCGAGGCCTATTGCGCGCCGGCCTATGCGCCGATGTCGGATGGCGTCGCGCTCGAGGGGCTGCGGCTCTGCAAGGAGTACCTGCTGCGCGCCTACAAGGACGGCAGCGATCTCGAGGCCCGGGCCCAGATGATGACCGCCGCTGCTGCCGGGGCCACCGCCTTCCAGAAGGGGCTCGGCGCGATCCACTCGCTGAGCCACCCGATCGGCGCCCATCACGACACCCATCACGGCACCACCAATGGCGTGGTCATGCTGCCGGTGCTGCGCTTCAACCGCCCCGCCATCGAGGACAAGATCGCCCGCGCCGCCGCCTATCTCGGGCTCGAGCCCTCGTTCGACGCCTTTCTGCTGTTCGTCGAGGACCTGCTCACCGCGCTCGACATCCCCAAGACGCTCGATGCGCTGGGGGTCACCGATCCGGATTTCGACGCGCTCTGCGCCTCGGCCCTGAAGGACCCGACGGCGGCCTGCAACCCGGTGGCGCTGACGCCGGACAACATCCTGCCGCTCTACAAGAGCTGCTTCGCAAGCTGAGGTGTGAATGAAGATCCATTTCCGGTCCGTCCCGTCGCCCGTGCCACGCCCGCGCAGTCTCTCCTTCCGGACGGGAGGCTTGACATGAACATGCCCGGACCTGCACCACGGGATACCCCGACCGGAAATGGAAAACGCATGAAGAACGGCTCGCAGTCGAAGCTCACCCAGAACCCGCACGCCGTCCGCGAGCAGCGCGAGAAGAACCTCGAGGTCGCCATCGGCCGCCAGGTTCGCGAGCTGCGCAAGCGTCAGCGCATGACGGGCTCGGAGCTGGCGCAGCAGACAGGGCTTTCGGTGGGGATGCTGTCGAAGATCGAGAACGGGGTGATCTCGCCCTCGCTCAACACGCTTCAGGCGCTGGCCAACGCGCTGCGGGTGCCGCTGGTGCAGCTCTTCTCGGGTTTCGAGGAGCCGCGCGGGGCGATGCATGTGAAGGCGGGGCAGGGGGTCGAGATCGAGCGCGCGGGCACGCGGGCGGGGCACCAGTACAACCTGCTGGGCCATATCGGCTCGAACAACTCGGGCGTGGTGGTCGAGCCCTACCTGATCACGCTCGACAGCGACAGCGACCGTTTCCCGGCCTTCCAGCACGAGGGGATCGAGCTGATCTATATGCTCGAGGGCGTGCTCGATTACCGCCACGGCGACCAGCGTTACCTGCTCGAGCCTGGCGACTCGCTGCTGTTCGACTCCGACGCGCCGCACGGGCCGGAGGGGCTGGTCGAGCTGCCGGCGCGGTATCTCTCGATCATCACCTACCCGCAGGCGCGGTAGCGGGCCGGCAAGGCCCCTGGCTTTCTGGCGAATACACTGGCTGCGGCAGACCTCTCCAAGAAGGACTGCGTGTGCGGTTCGAACCTCGCCCGCGCGGAATCAAGGCCGAAGGCCGCCGCGCATCGCCGGACCGCCCGCACGGGCCGGCGATTTGGTGAGACTTGGTGCCACGTGTCGAGGTCGTTCGGACTTGGCCGGGATAAATCGAGAGGATCCGCGCTTGGATCGCCGCCCCGCGGTCCGACGATGCGCGGCGGGTGCCCGATGTTGCGATCCTTGGCAGCGTCCAGCCGCTCAAAGCGCCCCCTCTGCACAGAATCCCGGCATTCCCACAGCGTCATACCGTGGGATTCATCGACTTTTCCCTGAGTGAAGTTTTTTTCCTTGAAGTAAACTCCGCGGCAGCGCTATCCAATCTTCAGAGAACGCGGGCGCCCACCGCCCGGATGACGAACGGAGAGAACCATGTGTGGCATTGTTGGCCTGTTCCTGAAGAAGGACGACCTCCGCCCGAAACTGGGCGACATGCTGACGGACATGCTCATCACCATGACCGACCGCGGCCCCGACTCGGCCGGCATCGCGATCTACGGCGATGACAGCGACGGTCTGAAGGTGACGGTGCAGTCCGACACCCCCGAAACCGATTTTGCCGGGCTCGACGCCGCGCTGGGCGAGGCGCTGGGCGCCCCTGTCACGATGAAGGCCATCGACACC
>NZ_JBYNAH010000380.1:0-2313 GCF_059781815.1 Salipiger sp.
TGTTCCACCTGCTGACCCACGCCTTCTTCAAGGCGATGCTGTTCCTCGGCGCGGGCTCGGTGATCCACGCGATGCATCACGAGCAGGACATGCGCAATTACGGCGCGCTGCGGACCAAGATCCCGATGACCTACTGGGCGATGATGATCGGCACGCTGGCCATCACCGGCGTCGGCATCCCGCTGACCGGCTGGTTCGGCTTCGCGGGCTTTGTCTCCAAGGACGCGATCATCGAGAGCGCCTGGGCCGGAACCTCGGGGGGCTACGCCTTCTGGATGCTGGTCATCGCGGCGCTGTTCACCAGCTTCTATAGCTGGCGCCTGATCTTCCTGACCTTCTTCGGCAAGGCGCGGGGCGACAAGCACACCCACGAACACGCCCATGAGAGCCCCAAGGTCATGCTGATCCCGCTCGGCGTGCTCGCCATCGGCGCGGTGTTCTCGGGCATGGTGTTCTACAAGTCCTTCTTCGGCGACCACGACAAGGTGCTGAGCTTCTTCGGAATGCCCGCCCATCACGCCGAGGCTTCCGAGGGCGGCCACGGAACCGAGCACGAGAGCGCCGAGGCCGACCATGCCGAGGAGGCTGCGCCCGCGGCCGAGGAGGCACATGGCGAAGAGACCCATGGCGAAGAGACCGCAGCCGCCGACGAGGCCCATGGCGCGGAGGGCGCAGACGCCCATGCCGCCACCGGGCTCGAGTATGGTGCAATCTACATGGCGCCCGACAACACCGTGATGGACGACGCGCACCACGCGCCGGTCTGGGTCAAGCTTTCGCCCTTCGTCGCGATGGTTCTGGGCTTCGTCGTCGCCTACTGGTTCTACATCGTGAACCCGACCCTGCCGCGCAAGCTCGCCGAGAACCAGCGTCCGCTGTATCTTTTCCTGCTCAACAAGTGGTATTTCGACGAGGCCTACGATTTCCTCTTCGTCCGCCCCGCCAAGGCGGTGGGCCGGATCTTCTGGAAGCGCGGTGACGGCAACGTCATCGACGGCACCATCAACGGCGTCGCCATGGGGATCATCCCCTTCCTGACCAAGCTCGCGGGACGCGCGCAGTCCGGCTACATCTTCACCTACGCCTTCGCCATGGTGATCGGGATTGCGATCCTGGTGACCTGGATGTCGATCCTCGGAGGGGCCCACTAATGGATAACCTGCTGTCCATCGTCACCTTCCTGCCGGCGCTCGCGGCGCTGATCCTGGCGCTGTTCCTGCGCGGCGGGGACGCGGCCGCCGACCGCAACGCCAAGTGGCTGGCGATGATCGCCACCTCGGCGACCTTCGTGATCTCGCTGTTCATCCTGTTCCAGTTCGACGCCTCCGACACCGGCTTCCAGATGGTCGAAGAGGGCAACTGGATCATGGGGATGAACTACAAGATGGGCGTCGACGGCATCTCGGTGCTCTTTGTCATGCTCACCACCTTCATGATGCCGCTGACCATCCTCGCCAGCTGGGACGTCAAGCTGCGGGTGAAGGAATACATGATCGCCTTCCTGCTGCTCGAGACCCTGATGCTCGGCGTGTTCATGGCGCTCGACCTGGTGCTGTTCTACCTGTTCTTCGAGGCAGGCCTCATTCCGATGTTCCTGATCATCGGCATCTGGGGCGGCAAGAACCGCATCTATGCCAGCTTCAAGTTCTTCCTCTACACCTTCCTCGGCTCGGTGCTCATGCTGGTGGCGATGGTGGCGATGTATGCCGATGCCGGCACCACCGACATCCCGACGCTGCTGGCCCACGAGTTCGCCTTTGCCGATTTCGAGGTGCTGGGCATCCACATCGTCGGCGGCCTGCAGACCATGCTCTGGCTGGCCTTCTTCGCCAGCTTCGCGGTCAAGATGCCGATGTGGCCGGTGCACACCTGGCTGCCCGACGCGCACGTGCAGGCGCCCACCGCGGGCTCCGTGGTGCTGGCGGCGATCCTGCTGAAGATGGGCGGCTACGGTTTCCTGCGCTTCTCCCTGCCGATGTTCCCGGTGGGCTCCGAGGTCATGGCGCCGCTGGTGTTCTGGATGTCGGCCATCGCCATCGTCTACACCTCGCTGGTGGCGCTGGTGCAGGAGGACATGAAGAAGCTCATCGCCTATTCGTCGGTGGCCCACATGGGCTACGTGACCATGGGCATCTTCGCCGCCAACCAGCAGGGCATCGACGGTGCCATCTTCCAGATGCTGAGCCACGGCTTCATCTCCGGCGCGCTCTTCCTCTGCGTCGGCGTGATCTACGACCGCATGCACACCCGCGAGATCGACGCCTATGGCGGCCTCGTGAACCGGATGCCGGCCTACGCGCTGATCTTCATGCT
>NZ_JBYNAH010000381.1:0-2309 GCF_059781815.1 Salipiger sp.
GGGGGCGCTGCCCCCGGACCCCCGGGATATTTTCGGCCAGAAGAAGACAGGGGCGGTGCGGCGCGTGAGAATCGCCATGACGGGGGCGGTGCGCCGTGCTAGCTCAGGGCCATGAGCAAACTGCCGACCAAACCGGATATCCTCGACTGGATCGCCGCCAACCCGACCCTCACCTCGAAGCGCGACATTGCCAAGGCTTTCGGCATCAAGGGCGCGGCGCGGATCGACCTCAAGCGCCTGCTCAAGGAGCTGGAGCACGAGGGCCATCTGGAAAAGCGCAAGAAGACCTATCGCGACCCCGACCGCCTGCCCCCGGTGACGGTGCTGCAGATGAAGGCCGCCGACGAGAACGGCGACCAGTTCGCGCAGCCGCTGGAATGGCACGGCGAGGGGGTCGAGCCGACGGTGCTCTTCGTGCCGCGCGCCACCGATCCGGCGCTGGGCGAGGGCGACCGCATCCTCGCGCGGCTGCAGGTGGTGCACGAGGCCGATCACAATTACGAGGCGCGGCTCATCCGGCGCATCGGGGCCAGCCCGCTCAAGGTGGTGGGGATCTTCCGCAAGGGTGCCGAGGGCGGCCGCATCCTGCCCATCGACAAGGGCTCCGACAAGGAATGGACCGTGGCGCCCGACGCCACCCACGGCGCACAGGATGGCGAGTTGGTCGAGGCCGAGCAGGCCGGGCCGCGCGCCACCCGCATGGGCCTGCCGCGGGCGCGCATCGTCATGCGTCTCGGCGATCCCACCGCGCCCAGGGCCGTCTCGCTGATCGCCATCCACCAGCACGGCATCCCCGATGACTTCCCCGAGAAGGTGCTGGCCGAGGCCGACGCGATGAAGCCCGCGGGCCTCAAGGGCCGCACCGACCTGCGTGAGCTGCCGCTGGTCACCATCGACCCGTGGGACGCGCGCGATCACGACGATGCCTGCTTCGCCGAGCCCGACGAGGATCCGAAGAACCAGGGCGGCCACGTGATCTGGGTCGCCATCGCCGACGTGGCGCATTACGTGCGCCCGGGCTCGGAGCTTGATCGCGAGGCGAAGAAACGCGGCAATTCGAGCTATTTCCCCGACCGCGTGGTGCCGATGCTGCCCGACCGGCTCTCGGGCGACCTCTGCTCGCTGCACGAGGGCGTGCCACGCGCCTGCATCGCGGTGCGCATGGTGATCGATGCCGAGGGCAACAAGAAATCCCACAAGTTCGTGCGCGGCCTGATGCGCTCGCCCGCCTCGCTGAACTACCAGGAGGTGCAGGCGGCCTTTGACGGCGAGCCCAACGACAAGACCGGCCCGCTGCTCGAGCCGGTGATCCAGCCGCTCTACGCCGCCTATGCGGCGCTGCGCGAGGCCCGCGCCCGGCGCGAGCCGCTGGATCTCGACCTGCCCGAGCGCAAGGTGGTGCTGAGCGAGGAGGGCAAGGTCACCTCGGTCAACTTTGTCGAGCGTCTCGATGCGCACCGGTTGATCGAGGAGTTCATGATCCTCGCCAATGTCTGCGCCGCCGAGACCCTGATCGCCAAGCGCACGCCGCTGCTGTTCCGGGTCCACGAGGAGCCGCCGCCCGACAAGCTCGAGAGCCTGCGCGAGACCGCCGACGCGGCGGGGCTGACGCTGGCCAAGGGGCAGGTGCTGAAGACCGCGCATCTCAACCGGCTGCTGCATGACGCCGCCGGCAAGGAAGAGGCGGAGCTGATCAACATCGCGACGCTGCGCAGCATGACGCAGGCCTATTACTCGCCGAAGAATTTCGGCCATTTCGGCCTCGCGCTGCAGAACTACGCGCATTTCACCTCGCCGATCCGGCGCTATTCCGATCTCATCGTGCACCGCGGATTGATCAAGGCGCATGGCTGGGGCGATGACGGGCTGAGCGAGCACGAGATCGAGACGCTGGAGCAGACCGCGCAGCATATCTCGGACACCGAACGGCGCTCGATGATGGCCGAGCGCGACACCAATGACCGCTACCTCGCGGCCTTCCTCTCGGATCGCATCGGTGCCGAGTTCGGCGGCCGGATCAGCGGCATCGCCAAGTTCGGCGTGTTCGTGAAGCTCGACGAGACCGGCGCCGACGGGCTGGTGCCGATCCGCAAGCTCGGCAACGAGTATTTCCATTTCGACCGCGAAGCCGGGACGCTGATGGGCGCCGATACCGGGATGATCATCGCTCTGGGGCAGCGCGTGCGGGTCAAGCTGGTGGAGGCTGCGCCGGTCACCGGCGGGATCGCGCTCGACCTGCTCGAGATCGAGGATGCCGAGATCCCGCAGGGGCGCGGCGCGGGCCGGCCCGGGCGCGGACGGGCGCGGGG
>NZ_JBYNAH010000163.1:0-9827 GCF_059781815.1 Salipiger sp.
TTAAGCCCTTGCGCCTAGCCGCGTAAGGCGGGGTTCGCAGGCACCTGGCAACAGAAGCCTGCACTTCCCACCCTCCGACATCTGCGATGGATTGCCCCGGCCCGGCGGCCTTCCGACGCGCCGCTCCTGCCCCCGCCACGATTGACCGGAGCTTGCCCGGCTGCCAGCATCGCCCTCATGCTGCGCCCCGCCCTCCTCTGCCTCGCCTGCCTCGCCCCGCTGCGCGCCCATGCCTGCGAGACCGCGCTGCTCCTGGCGATGGACGTGTCGAATTCCGTCGACGTCGCCGAGTACCGCATCCAGGCCGAAGGGCTGGCCCTCGCGCTGGCCGATCCGGTGATCGCCGACATCCTGGTGCAGGACAAGGTCGCCATCGCGGTGATGCAATGGGCCGGGGAGCAGCGCCAGCAACTCAGCATCGGCTGGACCCGGATGACCAGCGCCGCCTCGGTGGCGGGGCTCGCGGCGCGGGCCATCGCGATGGAGCGCGCCTTCGTGCTTTCCGACACCGCGCCCGGCCCGGCGCTGCACGCGGCCATCGACGCCTTCGCCAGCGCGCCCGCCTGCCGGCGCAAGGTGATCGACGTCTCGGGCGATGGCACGCCCAATTCCGGCGGCCCGCCCGCCGCCGCCCGGCAGCGCGCCGAGCGCGCGGGAATCACCGTCAACGCGCTGGCCATCGAGGCCCCGGGCCAGGGGCTCGCGGTGAGCAATTTCTTCCGCCGCGCGCTGATCACGCGCGACGGCTTTGTCATCACCGCCCGCGGCCACCGCGCCTATACCGAGACCCTGCGGCGCAAGATCCTGCGCGAGATCTCGCGCGTGACCGGCTGAGCGCGGTCCGTCCCCATGCGTCATGATCCCGTTACAAAACCAGGTCAGAGCATGCCCATGCCCACGTTTTCCCGTCTCTTCAAAGAGTTCGGCCGCATCGGCCTCCTGAGCTTCGGCGGCCCCGCCGCGCAGATCGGCCTGATGCACCGCGTGCTGGTCGACGAACGCCGCTGGCTCACCGAGCAGCAATTCCTCTCGGCGCTGAGCTTCTGCATGCTGCTGCCGGGCCCCGAGGCGATGCAGCTCGCCACCTATGCCGGCTGGCGCCTGCGCGGCACCGCGGGCGGCCTGCTCGCCGGCGCGCTCTTCGTGCTGCCTGGCGCGCTGGTGATCGCGGCACTTGCGGCGCTTTACGCCGCCTTCGGCACCGCGCCACAGACCGCAGGGCTGATGCTCGGGATCAAGGCCACGGTGATCATCATCGTGGTGCAGGCACTGATCCGGCTGCAGGCAAAGGCGCTCTCCGGGCGCGTCGACCTGCTGATTGCCCTCCTCGCCTTCGCCGCGCTCTACCTCTTCCGCGCGCCGTTTCCGCTGGTCATCGCCGCCGCCGGGCTCTGGGGCTGGCTGGCCAGTACCGCACCGGCGGCGCAGCCCGCCCCAGAGCCCGCGCACGCCGCGCCGACCCTGCAGCGCATCGCGCTCTGGGGCGGGCTCTGGCTGCTGCCGCTGCCGCTCCTGTGGCTGGCCGGAGAAACCCTGCTCTTCGATCTCGGACTGTTCTTCGCCAAGCTCGCAGTGGTCTCTTTCGGCGGCGCCTACGCGGTGCTGGCGTGGATGGCGCAGGAGGTGGTGGAGATCCGCGGCTGGCTGACGCCGGAGCAGATGGTCGATGCGCTGGGTCTGGCCGAGACCACGCCGGGGCCGCTGATTCTCGTCACCCAGTTCACCGGTCAGCTGATCGGGCACGAGGCCGGCGGCTGGGGGCTGGCGCTCGCGGCCTCGGTGCTGACGCTCTGGATGACCTTCCTGCCCTGCTTCCTTTGGATCTTCGCCTTCGCGCCGCATCTCGAGCGGCTGCTGGCCCGCCCACGCCTGCAGGGCGCGCTCAGGGCCATCACCGCTGCGGTGCTCGGCGTCATCGCCAACCTGTCGCTCTGGTTCGCGCTGCACGTGCTCTTCGCGGACACGATCACCGCGCCCGCGCCGCTGACCGCGACGCTGCCGGTGCCGTCGAGCCTGCGCCCGGAGGCCGTTCTGCTCGTGGCCGTCGCCGCGGTCCTGATGCTGAAACTCAGGCGCTCGGTGCCGCTGACGCTGGCGCTCACCGCCGGTGCGGGCTGGGCAATCGGGCAGGTGCTGACCTGACGGGCGATGCAGCTTGCGGCGGGCAAGCGCCGCGCCGCCGGACGAGCTGCTTGCATTTTCCTGCCGCAGAGGCTTTTCCTCGCCGACAGATCGAATAAGGTACCCAGAAAGACCACAAGGAATTGTGCCATGTCCGGCGGCATCGACTACGGCAACCTCATGCATCGCGCCATGCGCGGCCTGATCCACGACGTCCTCACGGATGTCGCCGAGCGGGGGCTTCCCGGCGACCACCATTTCTTCATCACCTTCGACACCCAGTACCCGGATGTCGAACTGGCCGACTGGCTGTCCGACCGCTATCCCGGCGAGATGACCGTGGTGCTGCAGCACCGCTTCGACGATCTCGAGGTGAGCGAAGACGGATTCGCCGTCACCCTGAGCTTCGGCGAGGCGCCGGAGCGGCTCTACATCCCCTATCACGCGATCAAGACCTTCGTGGACCCATCGGTCGAGTTCGGCCTGCGTTTCGAGACCCAGGACGACGACGAGGAAGACGAGGACGAAGACGATCCGACCCCGCCCGAGGGCGGCCCGGACGGCCCCTCCGAAGGACAGCACGACGCCGAGGTGGTTCGGCTCGATTCCTTCCGCAAGCAGTGATCCGGGCGGCCGGGTCCGCGTCGAGCCGGGATGTTAACGGTATCCCTTGGTATGCAGCCTTGCCTTTCCCGAACCACGGGGTAAGAGATTGCGCGACCGCGTTCCAAAGGAGGTTCCCGTGACCCAGACCCGCACCGAAACCGACAGCTTCGGCCCGCTCGAGGTTCCCGCAGACAAGTACTGGGGCGCGCAGACCCAGCGCTCGATCATGAACTTCCCGATCGGCTGGGAGAAGCAGCCGGTGCCGATCATCCGCGCGCTTGGCGTGGTGAAGAAGGCCTGCGCCATGGCCAACAAGGCCAACGGCGCGATGGAGGCCGAGATCGCCGACGCGATCATCGCCGCCGCCGGCGAGGTGATCGACGGCAAGTTCGACGACAACTTCCCGCTGGTGGTCTGGCAGACCGGCTCGGGCACGCAGTCGAACATGAACGCCAACGAGGTGATCTCGAACCGCGCCATCGAGATGCTGGGCGGCGAGATGGGCTCGAAGAAGCCCGTGCACCCGAACGACCACTGCAACATGGGTCAGTCCTCGAACGACACCTTCCCGACCGCCATGCACGTGGGCATCGCCATGCAGGCGCGCGACGTGCTGCTGCCGGGTCTGAACAAGCTTCTGGCGGCGCTCGAGGCGAAGTCGGACGAGTTCAAGGACATCATCAAGATCGGCCGCACCCACACCCAGGACGCCACGCCGCTGACGCTCGGCCAGGAGTTCTCGGGCTACGCGCACCAGGTCCGCAAGGGCATCGCCCGCGTCGAGGCCTGCCTGCCCGACATCTACGAGCTGGCGCAGGGCGGCACCGCCGTGGGCACCGGGCTCAACACCAAGAAGGGCTGGGGCGAGGCCGTGGCCGCGAACATGGCCGAGATCACCGGCCTGCCCTTCGTCACCGCGCCGAACAAGTTCGAGGCGCTGGCAGCGCATGACGCCATGGTGATGTTCTCGGGTGCGCTCAAGACCGTGGCCGCGTCGCTGTTCAAGATCGCGAACGACATCCGCCTGCTGGGCTCGGGCCCGCGCTCGGGCCTCGGCGAGCTGATCCTGCCGGAGAACGAGCCCGGCTCGTCGATCATGCCGGGCAAGGTGAACCCGACCCAGGCCGAGGCACTGACCATGGTCTGCGCCCATGTCATGGGCAACGACGCCGCGGTCGGCATGGCCGGTTCGCAGGGTCACTTCGAGCTCAACGTCTACAATCCGATGATGAGCTACAACGTGCTGCAGTCGATGCAGCTTCTGGGCGACAGCGCCTCGGCCTTCACCGACAACATGGTGGTCGGCATCCAGGCCAACGAAGCCCGGATCGAGAAGCTGATGAAGGAATCGCTGATGCTGGTGACGGCGCTGGCGCCGACCATTGGCTATGACAACGCCACCAAGGTCGCCAAGACCGCGCACAAGAACGGCACGACCCTGCGCGAGGAAGCCATCGCGCTCGGCTTCGTCGACGAGGAGACCTTCGACCGCGTGGTGCGCCCCGAGCAGATGATCGGCCCCAAGGACTGATCCGCGGCCGCAGCCTGGATAGACACGGAAAGCGGGCCCCCCGGGCCCGCTTTTTCGTTTGCACCACAGCCCGGACAGAGTCGCAAAAATTTTATCTAAAATTTTTTCGCGCCCGGCGACGGAAAAGCGTCGCCCCTGCGTATCACCTGTGATGCGGGGTGTCCCAAAGGCCGCGTATCCCTTCAAAGGCCGCCACTCACTGTCGCGTCCCGCCGTGCTCCCGTCGCATGCTGTCCCCCCAGGGTGACGGGAGCCGGCAAATTCTCCCGGAAGTTGTTGAATTCACCCGTTGCGAAACCCATGTGCCGCGCTAAGTTTCGCCACATGAGCAAAGTCATTAACCTGAACAAGGCCCGCAAGGCCCGCGCCAAGGCGGAAAAGCGGGTCACCGCCGATCGCAACGCCGCGCTGCACGGACGCAGCAAGGCGGACAAGGCGCTCGACAAGAGCGTGGCCGACAAGGCCGCGCGCGACCTCGACGGCCACAGGCGGGACGAATGACCGGGCGGCCGATCAAGCATTCCCTCAGCCTGCGCGGCCACCGCACCTCGGTTTCTCTCGAAGAGGCGTTCTGGAACGAGTTCCGCGCCATCGCCAAGGCCGAGGGCAAGGCGCTGAATGCGCTTGCCGCAGAGATCGACGAGACCCGAGGTCTCGAGGCCGGGCTCGCATCGGCGATCCGGGTTTATGTACTGAAACACGTCAAGGCCCGCGCCGACAGCTGAGCGGGGTGGAAATTTCTTTGGCAAAGAAATTTCTGGCGCGGTGGCGCAGGGACACCCGGACTGAAAAAGGGCGCTCCTCCGCGGAGCGCCCTTTTCCGTAAGACGAACCCAAGCGCGGGTTTCAGGCCTCGGCCAGCTTGCGCTCCCGCGCCTCACGAAGCCGGGCGAAATCGTCGCCGGCGTGGTAGCTCGAGCGGGTCAACGGCGTCGCCGAGACCATCAGGAAGCCCTTGCCGAAGGCCGCCTTCTCGTAAGAGGCGAACTCCTCGGGCGTCACAAAGCGGTCGACCGCGTGGTGCTTCGGCGTCGGCTGCAGGTATTGGCCAATGGTCAGGAAATCCACATCCGCGGCGCGCATGTCGTCCATCACCTGCCGTACCGCCTGCGCATCCTCGCCAAGGCCGACCATGATGCCGGACTTGGTGAAGATCGACGGATCGAGCTCCTTCACCCGCTGCAGCAGGCGCAGCGAATGGAAATAGCGCGCACCGGGACGCACCTCCGGGTAGAGCCCCGGCACGGTCTCGAGGTTGTGGTTGAACACGTCGGGCTTGGCGCGGACCACCACCTCAAGCACCTCGGGGGCACATTTCAGGAAGTCCGGCGTCAGGATCTCGATCGTGGTCTCGGGAGCGCGGTGGCGGATCGCGCGGATGGTCTGGGCGAAGTGCTCCGCCCCGCCATCCTCTAGATCGTCACGGTCAACCGAGGTAATGACCACGTGGTTCAGCCCCAGCTTCTGCACCGCGTCGGCCACGCGCCCGGGCTCGAACACGTCGAGCGCGTCGGGCCGGCCAGTGGCGATGTTGCAGAACGAGCAGCCGCGGGTGCAGATGTCGCCCATGATCATCATGGTGGCGTGGCCCTGGTTCCAGCACTCGCCGGCATTGGGGCAGCCCGCCTCTTCGCAGACGGTCACAAGCTTGTGCTCGCGCATGATGCGATGGGTTTCCTGGTAGCCCTTGCCGGTCGGTGCCTTGACCCGAATCCAGTCCGGCTTCTTGGGCTGCGGATTGTCCTTGCGATGCGCCTTTTCCGGGTGACGCTGGGTCGGGATCTTGATGTCGCGCAACGGTTCTTCCCCGCAATATCTTAAGATTTACCGGGCAACATACAGCACTGCAGGGGGAGTTGCCAGTGCGGCCGGCGCCCGCGCCGGCAGCGTATCCCCTTCGGTACCGAGTGGTCCCCCTGCACCCTTTGCCCGCATCGCAACTGGCGCGATTTCGGGCTGGACGGGCTTCGCGGCCTTGGATAGATCGGTTCTCAGTGCGGGCGTGGCGGAATGGTAGACGCGTCGGATTCAAAATCCGATTTCCGAGAGGAAGTGTGGGTTCGAGCCCCACCGCCCGTACCACCTCTCCCACGATCAGCATCGACAGCCCGCCCGCCAAAACGTGACACCACACATCTGCGCGTGGCCGCGCCCGGGACGGCGAGCGCGCGCCCCGAAAGGCGCGCCCACATAAATCGCGGCTTACTCGCTGGTTTCGACGATCAGCAGCTCGCGCTCCGAGGCGCCCCGCGCGTGGCTCAGCGCCTCCTGGTATTCCGGCGAGTGGTAGCAGGCCTCGGCGGCCTCGACGCTGTCGAACTTCGCCACCACGTTGCGCGGCCGCTCGGTGCCCTCGAGCTGAACGTAACGCCCTGCCCGCGCGATGAAATGTCCGCCATGCTTGGCGATGGCCGGCCCGGCAAGCTTGGCATAGCGGCCATAAGCCTCCTCATCAGTCACGGTCACATGCGCGATCCACAGTGCAGGCATCTCAGACTCCCTCGACGATGACCACATCCCGCTTCGACGCCCGCAGGGCGATCGGCAGGATGCGCTGATATTCCGGCGAGTTGAACCAGCGCTCGGCAGCGGTGCGGCTGGGGAACTCGACGATGACATGGCGGCTCGGCGCGGTGCCCTCGACCACCTCCTGCGGCCCGCCCTTGACCAGGAACCGCCCGCCGTATTTTTCGGCGAGCGCAATGGTCTGGCCGGCATAGACGGCATATTCCTCGGGATCGGTCACGTCGATGCGGGCGATCATGTAAGCGGCCATGGTCAGCCCGCCAGCACGGCTTCTGCCGCCTTGATCGCCGCCTCGGCCTCGGCCGCATCCTTGGCCCCGCCCTGCGCCATGTCGGGGCGGCCACCGCCGCCCTTGCCGCCAAGCGCCTCGACCGCCGCCTTGACCAGATCGACCGCCGAATGGCTGCCGGTCAGGTCCTCGGTGACGCCCGCCGCCACGGCCACCTTGCCGCCGGTATCGGCGATCAGCAGCACCGCGCCCGAACCGAGCCGCGCCTTGTGCTCGTCGATCAGCGGCGGCAGGTCCTTGCCGGAGACGCCGCTCAGAACCTGCGCCACGAAGGAGACACCGCCCACCTCGCGCGCTTCGGCACTGCCGCCCTGCCCCGGCCCACCGGCCATGGCGAGGTCGCGGCGCAGCTGCGCCACCTCGTTGTCGAGCTTGCGGCGCTCCTCGAGCAGCGACGCCACCCGCGAGACCGCCTCGGCGCCATGCGCCTTGAGCATGCCCTCGATCTCGCCAAGCGCCTTGTCGCGGCTGCGCAGCTCGGCCATGGCGGCCTCGCCGGTCAGCGCCTCGATGCGGCGCACGCCTGCGGCAGATGCGCTCTCGGAGGTCAGCGCGAAGGTGCCGATATCGCCCGTCTGGGCGACGTGGGTGCCGCCGCAAAGCTCGATGGAATAGGTCTGCCCATCGGCGCCCTTGCCCGAGCCCGCCTGGGTGCCCATCGAGACCACGCGCACCTCGTCGCCGTATTTCTCGCCAAAGAGCGCCTGCGCACCAAGCGCACGGGCATCGTCCGGGGTCATGATGCGGGTGCTGACCGGCGAGTTCTGCCGGATGAAGGCGTTCACCTCGCGCTCGACGTGCGAAATCTCCTCCGGCGTCAGCGCCTTGGCATGGCTGAAATCGAAGCGCAGGCGCTCCGGCGCGTTCAGCGAGCCGCGCTGCGCGACGTGATCGCCAAGCGCCCGGCGCAGCGCCTCGTGCAGCAGGTGCGTGGCCGAGTGGTTGGCACGGATCTTGCCGCGACGCGCGTGATCCACCTCGAGCGCCACCGCCTCGCCCTTGGCGAAACGGCCCTGCTTTACGGTGACCTGGTGAGCAAACACCTTGCCGCCGCCCATCTTCTGGGTGTCGGTGACCTCGGCGAGGTCATGCTCATCCTCGAGCCGGCGCATCCAGCCGCTGTCGCCGACCTGGCCGCCGCTCTCGCCGTAGAACGGCGTCTGGTTCAGCACCACCCAGCCGCTCTCGCCGGCCTCGAGCGCGTCGACCTCCGAGCCATCCTTGACCAGCGCCAGCATCTGGCCCTCTGCGGTCTCGGTGTCGTAGCCGAGGAAATCCGTGGCACCCTTGGCGTCGGCGATCTCGAACCAGATCGCCAGGTCCGCCGCCTCGCCCGAGCCCGACCACGCGGCGCGCGCCTTGGCCTTCTGCTCGGCCATGGCTTCGTCGAACCCGTCGGTGTCGACCTCGCGGCCACGCTCGCGCAGGGCATCCTGCGTGAGGTCGAGCGGGAAGCCGTAGGTGTCATAGAGCTTGAACGCCGCCTGACCGGGCAGCTTGGCACCCTCGCCAAGGCCCACCAGCTCGTCGTCGAGCAGCTTGAGCCCGCGGTCGAGCGTCTGCTTGAAGCGGGTTTCCTCGAGCTTCAGCGTCTCTTCGATGAGGGCCTGGGCGCGCACCAGCTCGGGATAGGCCTGCCCCATCTGGCGCACCAGCGCCGGCACCAGCCGGTGCATCACCGGATCCTTGGCGCCCAGCATGTGGGCATGACGCATGGCGCGGCGCATGATCCGGCGCAGCACGTAGCCGCGGCCATCGTTCGACGGCATCACGCCATCGGCGATCAGGAACGAGGTCGAGCGCAGGTGGTCGGCGATAACCCGGTGATGGGTCTTGCCCGGCCCGTCGGGATCGCTCGAGGTGGCGTCAGCCGAGGCCTCGATCAGCGCGCGGATGAGGTCGGTCGAATAGTTGTCATTGGTGCCCTGGAGCAGCGCCGCGACCCGCTCGATCCCCATGCCGGTGTCGATCGACTGCATGTCGAGCGCCCGCATCGAGCCGTCCTCGAACTGCTCGTTCTGCATGAAGACGAGGTTCCAGATCTCGACGAAACGGTCGCCGTCTTCCTCCGGCGAGCCCGGAGGGCCACCCCAGTACTTGTCGCCGTGATCGAAGAAGATCTCGGTGCACGGGCCGCAGGGCCCGGTCGGCCCCATCATCCAGAAGTTGTCGTTGGTGTCGATGCGGATGATCCGGTCTTCCGGCACGCCGGTCTTCTTCCAGATCTCGGCGGCCTCGTCGTCGGTGTGGTAGACCGTCACCAGCAGGCGCTCGGCGGGAATGTCGAGCTCGCGCGTCACCAGCTCCCAGGCGAAGGGGATGGCCTCTTTCTTGAAGTAGTCCCCGAAGGAGAAATTCCCCATCATCTCGAAGAAGGTGTGGTGGCGGGCGGTGTAGCCCACATTGTCGAGATCGTTGTGCTTGCCGCCGGCACGCACGCATTTCTGCGCCGTGGTGGCGCGCTGGTAATCGCGCGTCTCGACCCCGGTGAAGAGGTTCTTGAACTGCACCATGCCCGAGTTGGTGAACATGAGCGTGGGGTCGTTGCGCGGCACGAGCGGGCTCGAGGGCACCACCTGGTGCCCCTGCTTCTCGAAATAGCTCAGAAAGGTTGAGCGGATATCGTTCAGGCTCGGCATGATCGTCCTTGTCTGGCTGGGGTCTCAGCGGTCCGCGCAGGTGTATCGCCACGCCCGCCCCCTGTCCATAAGCCGCAACAGAAAAGCCGCCCTCCGCAGATCTGCCGGCGCCCCA
>NZ_JBYNAH010000163.1:9837-12242 GCF_059781815.1 Salipiger sp.
TGGCACCACCCCCTCCCTTCTCTGGTTCCAAAAATACCTCGGGGTGAATGCCGCGCCCCGCGCGGCAGAGGGGCAGCGCCCCTCGACAAAACAAAAAAGAGGCGCTCCCGCAGGAGCGCCCCCGTTTCGAAACCGCCGTCCGAAGCCCCGGGCGAGACAGCCCGCTCAGCTTTCCATGACGTCGTCGCCGGCATCCTCTACGGACATGTGGAAATCGAGCCCGTGGGCGGCGCGGATCTTGTCTTCGATCTCGAGCGCGACGCGGGTGTTCTCGCGCAGGAAATTCTTGGCGTTCTCGCGCCCCTGCCCGATGCGTTCATCGCCGTAGGAGTACCAGGCGCCGGACTTGTCGACCACGCCGGCCTTGACGCCGAGATCGAGCAGTTCGCCCATCTTGGAGATGCCCTCGCCATACATGATGTCGAACTCGACCTGCTTGAACGGCGGTGCAACCTTGTTCTTCACCACCTTGACGCGGGTCTGGTTGCCGACCACCTCGTCGCGATCCTTGATCGAGCCGATGCGGCGGATGTCGAGGCGCACGGAGCTGTAGAACTTCAGCGCGTTGCCGCCGGTCGTCGTCTCGGGCGAGCCGAACATCACGCCGATCTTCATCCGGATCTGGTTGATGAAGATCACCATGCAGTTCGAGCGGCTGATCGAGCCGGTGAGCTTGCGCATCGCCTGGCTCATCAGGCGGGCCTGCACGCCGACATTCGAATCGCCCATGTCGCCCTCGAGCTCGGATTTCGGCGTCAGCGCCGCCACCGAGTCGACCACCACCAGGCTGACCGCGCCGGAGCGCACCAGCGTGTCGGTGATCTCGAGCGCCTGTTCGCCGGTGTCGGGCTGCGAGATCAGCAGCTCGTCGAGATCGACGCCCAGCTTCTTGGCGTATTGCGGATCGAGCGCATGCTCGGCGTCGACAAACGCGCAGACGCCGCCCTTCTTCTGCTCTTCCGCCACCACGTGAAGGGTGAGCGTGGTCTTGCCCGAGCTCTCCGGGCCGTAGATCTCGATGATCCGGCCCTTGGGCAGGCCGCCGATGCCAAGCGCGATATCCAGACCGAGCGACCCGGTCGAGGTCGCCTCGATATCCTTCATGGCGTTGTCGCCACCGAGCTTCATGATCGAACCCTTGCCGAACTGCCGCTCGATCTGCGCCAGGGCGGACTCGAGGGCTTTCTGCCGGTTTGCGTCTTTCTTGCTGTCCATTGTCAGAAGATCTGCCGTTGCCATGCGTTTCGGTCCTTATTCCACACCCGTGCGAGGGCGGCAATCGCTGCTTTGTTCGCCTCTTGTTCTCACACCCTTATGAGACCAAAAGAAGAACATTTCAAGATCTTTTCCGTGGACCAGTCTTCTCCGGCAAGGTTAAAGAGTGGTTTACAGGCGAGAAAAACCGGGGAGTTCGCGGATGCTGGTATTCTGGAAGGCGCGGCTGGTGCTGCTGGCGGTGCCCAAGACGGGCAGCTCGGCCTACGAATCCGCGCTGGCGCCGCATGCCTCGATGACGGTGCTCGACCCGCCCGAGCTCAAGCACGCCCCTGTCTACCGCTACAACCGCTTCTTCCGCCCGATGTTCGAAAAGATGGGGGTCGAGCACATGGAGTTGATGGCGGTGATCCGCGAGCCGGTGTCCTGGCTCGGCTCCTGGTATCGCTATCGGCAACGCGACTTCCTCGACGGCAAGCCGACCTCGACGAAAGGCATGAGCTTTGATGCGTTCGTCGATGCCTACACCCGCGGCGAGCGCCCGCCCTTCGCCAATGTCGGCAGCCAGGCCAAGTTTGTCGAGCCGCGCCCGAACGGCACCGGGGTGAGCCGGCTGTTCCGCTACGAGAACCAGTCCGGCATCATCGGCTTTCTCGAGGAGCGGCTCGGCGTCGCGCTCGACCTCCCGCGCGAGAACGTCTCGCCGCGCGCCGATCTGCAGCTCTCGCCCGAGCTCGAGGCCAAGCTGCGGCGCAAATGCGCCGCCGATTTCGAGGTCTGGGAGCGCGCCGAAGGCTGAGCCCGGCTAGGGCAGTTGCCGGTTCACCGTCTCGGTCAGTTCGGTGAGCGAGAACGGTTTCGGCAGGAAGACCGAATTCGACACCCCCGGCCCGCCCTCGGGAAAAACCTCCTCGGCATAGCCCGACATGAAGACCACCGGCGTCTCGGGGCGATCGCGCCGCGCTTCGCGCACCCAGCTTGGCCCGTCCATGCCCGGCATCACCACGTCGGTGACGGTCAGGTCCACCGCCATGTCGGGATCGGAGAGCCGCTCCAGCGCCTCCTCGCCATTGCCGGCCTCGATCACGCCATAGCCGCGCATCTGCAGCGCCCGGGCCGCGAACGCCCGCACCGGCGCCTCGTCCTCGACCAGCAGCACGGTTCCGGTACCGCTGTGCGGTGGATCGGAC
>NZ_JBYNAH010000164.1:0-12230 GCF_059781815.1 Salipiger sp.
GGCTCGGGTGAGATCCGCGCCCGCGGCGAACGCTCCTACCTCTTCGATTACGAACAGCCCACCGTGGCGCAGATCGCGCTCGCCGATGAAGAGGGCGTGGTGATGATCCCCGACTGGGACAACCACGAGCTGCGCGCCCTGATCCCGCTTGGCGCCTATGCTGACCGCTACCTCTATGTCAGCCGGGCTGTCGACGGCAACCTTCTGAACCTGCTCGATGAAACCCAGGCCACCGCCCAGTTCTACCAGCAGCAGGAAAGCGAGCGCGGCCGCCGCCTGTTCGACTTCGCGCTGCTCTATCTCGGCTTTGCGGTGCTGCTGATCCTCGCCGCGATCTGGCTCGGCCTGTGGTTCGCCGAGCGCCTGTCGCGCCCGGTGGGCCGCCTGACCGGTGCGGCGCAGCGCGTCGGCGCGGGCGATCTCGACGTGCAGGTGAAAGAGGAAGAGGGCGACGACGAGATCTCGATGCTCGGGCGCTACTTCAACCAGATGACGCGCCAGCTCAAGGCGCAGCGCGAGACCCTGCTCGAGAACACCCGCCAGATCGAGCGCCGCCAGCGGCTCTTCGACAGCGTGCTCTCCTCGGTCACCTCCGGCGTGGTCGGGCTTGATGACACCGGCCGCGTGACCTTCGTGAACCGCTCCGCCGAGCGTCTGCTCGGCTGGCACGAGACCAAGGCCGAGGTGCCGATCACCGTCGCCGTGCCCGAGTTCGGCGCGCTCTTCGACAAGCTCATGGCGACCGGGCAGGAGACCGCCCAGGAAGAGGTCAAGGTCAGCCGCGAGGGCCGGCTCGAGCACCTGCTGGTGCGCATGTCGGTGCGCCGCCGCGACGACGGCTCGCTCGAGGGCTACGTGGTGGCCTTTGACGACGTGACCGACCTCGTGAGCGCGCAGCGCATGGCCGCCTGGGGCGACGTCGCCCGCCGCATCGCGCATGAGATCAAGAACCCGCTGACCCCGATCCGCCTCTCTGCCGAGCGCATCAAGCGCAAGTTCGGCCGCCAGATGCAGGGCGAGGATGCCGAGAAGCTCGACCAGATGACCGAGGTCATCGTGCGCCAGACCGAGGACCTGCGCCGCATCGTCGACGAGTTCTCCAAGTTTGCCCGCATGCCCGAGCCCGAGCGCCGGCCCGAGGACGTGGTGGCGCTGCTGCGCGGCGCGGTGCTCCTGCAGGAGACCGGCCAGCCCGACGTGCGCTTCAAGACCGATCTGCCCGAGGGGGAAATGCCCTCCGAACTCGACGCCACGATGATCGGACAGGCCTTGACCAACATTATCAAGAATGCCGGAGAAGCCATTGAAACGCTTCTTGAAACCGGCGCGCCCGAGGGCTTCGTGCCAGAGATCCGGGTCAGCCTGACCGAAGAGGATGGCCGCGCGCTGATCCGGGTGATGGACAACGGCATCGGCCTTCCGGAGGACCGCGCGCGGCTCTTCGAGCCTTACGTGACAACCCGCGACAAGGGCACCGGCCTCGGCCTGCCCATCGTGAAGAAAATCATCGAGGAGCATGGCGGCAGCCTCGCCCTCGAGGACGCGCCGGTTTTCGACGGCGCAACCCATGCCGGGGCGATGGCGGTGATCCGCCTGCCGCTCGGGTCGATGCCGGCGGATCCGGCGCAAAAGCAAAAGATCATTGCAGAGTTAGAGGGGCAGACATGAGCGACATCCTGATCGTCGACGACGAGCGCGACATCCGCGAGCTGATCGGGGACATCCTCGAGGACGAGGGCTTCAGCACCCGGCTGGCGGCCAACAGCTCCGAGGCGATGGCCGAGGTCAACGCCGAGCCGCCCGGGCTGATGATCCTCGACATCTGGCTGAAGGACAGCAAGATGGACGGCATCGACATCCTCAAGACCGTCAAGCGCGACAACCCCGACATCCCGATCATCATCATCTCGGGCCACGGCAATATCGAGATCGCCGTGGCGGCGATCAAGCAGGGCGCCTACGACTTCATCGAGAAGCCGTTCAACATCGACCAGTTGCTGGTGGTGATCCGCCGCGCCATGGAAACCTCGCGCCTGCGTCGCGAGAACCAGAAGCTCAAGCGCCGCGAGACCGAGGTGGCGCAGATGGTCGGGGACAGCGCCGCCTTCCGCGCGCTGGTGAGCCAGCTCGACAAGGTCACGAAGAGCAACGGACGGGTGATGCTGACCGGCCCCGCGGGCTCGGGCAAGGAGGTGGCGGCGCGCTACATCCACGCCAACTCCGGCCGCGCCCAGGCGCCCTTCGTCACGGTGAACTGCGCCGGGGTCGAGCCCGAGACCATGGAAGAGGTGCTGTTCGGCCGCGAAAGCTCCGAGCGCGGCATCGAGCCCGGTCTGCTCGAACAGGCGCATGGCGGGGTGATCTATTTCGACGAGGTCGCCGACATGCCCGGCGGCACCCAGTCCAAGATCCTGCGCGTGCTGGTCGACCAGTCCTTCACCCGGGTCGGTGGCGCCGACAAGGTGCGGGTCGACCTGCGGGTGATCTCCTCCACCAACCGCGATCTCGAGGCCGAGATCGACGCGGGCCGCTTCCGGCAGGAGCTGTATCACCGGCTCAACGTGGTGCCGATCGCGGTGCCGAGCCTCGAGGACCGGCGCGAGGACATCCCGATGCTGGCGGCGCATTTCATCGAGGCCTGCAACAAGAGCCAGGGCCTGCCGGTGCGGCCGCTCTCGGAAGATGCGGTGGCGCTGATGCAGACCATGGTCTGGCCGGGCAACGTGCGCCAGCTCAAGAACCTCGTGGAACGTGTGCTGATCCTCGGCGAGGGCACCGGCCCGATCGAGGCCCGCGAACTGCCGCAGGACGCGCCCTCGGGCGGCGAGGACGATGGCCGCGTGGTGCTCTCCGGCACGCTGGCGACGCTGCCCCTGCGCGAGGCCCGCGAGGCGTTCGAGCGCGAATACCTGCTCACCCAGATCAACCGCTTCGGCGGCAACATCTCCCGCACCGCCGCCTTCGTCGGCATGGAGCGCTCGGCGCTGCACCGCAAGTTGAAGTCGCTGGGCGTGGTCACCGGCTCGAAATCCGGCGGTCGCATGGCCTATGTGGACGAGGACCATGTCCAGCAGGCAGGCTGACGCGCCACGCCGCATCGCGCCTGCTCTGATCCTGGCGCTGCTGCTCGCGGGCTGCGGCGGCACGGTCTCGACCCAGGGCCGCGTCGACACGCCGCCCGTGATCTCCGCCGAGGCGCGCGAGGCGCAGATCGCCGAGGTCGCGCAGGCGCTGCTGGCGCTCGGGCCGTCGGTCGATCCGACCGAGGCCGCCCGCGCTGCCCGGGTCGCGGTCGAAGGGCCGCTCGAGCGCGCCCGCGACTGGCGCGTGACCGACGCGCCGCTGGTGCATAATTTTAAGGTCGTGAACGGCCTGCGCGAGAGGGGCGTCTGCCAGGATTTCGCCGACGCGATGGAGATCGCGCTGGCCGCGGAAGGCTTTCGCACGCTCGAGCTGCACCGCGCCATCGCCAATGCCCGCAACGTCCGGCTCGAACATGCCACGGTCATCGTCACCGCCCGCGGCCAGCCGATGGAGCAGGGGCTGGTTCTCGATCCCTGGCGCATTGGGCAGGGGCGTCTCTGGTTTGGCCGCGTGTCCGAAGATCCGGACTATCGGTGGGAATCCCGCGCCGCCATACGCGCCTGGAACGAGACCTGGAAGGCCCGCGCCCTGTCCGGCATCTGATCCCGGCAGCTCTTCTTCTGGCCGGAAATATCCCGGGGAGTTTGAGGGGCAGCGCCCCTCACCGCCGCGACGCTGGCCACACCGTCCCGCCCACGACAAAGAGCGCCGCCGAACCCAAGCGCCCGCAAACCCCGCAGCCGCGCCACAGCCCGCCCGGCAGAGGAGGCGCCGCGGCAGCCGCCCGTTGACCCTCTGCCGCGCCCGTGTCATGCCAGCAAAACGTCTTGGGCCAACCACGAGGAACGGATGAAGGTCATCATTTGCGGGGCGGGGCAGGTCGGCTGGCAGATCGCCCGGCACCTCTCGGGCGAGCGCAACGACGTCACCGTCGTCGACAGCAACCCCGATCTCGTGCGTCGCGCCACCGATACGCTCGACGTGCAGGGCATCGCCGGCTTCGCCTCCTATCCGGATGTGCTCGAGAAGGCCGGCGCGCGCGATGCGGACATGGTCATCGCCGCCACCCATTCCGACGAGGTCAACATGGTCACCTGCCAGGTGGCCCACTCGATCTTCGCGATCCCGCGCAAGGTGGCCCGGCTGCGATCGCAATCCTACCTGACGGCGATCTACTCCGATCTCTACCGCCGCGACCACATGCCGATCGACGTGGTGATCAGCCCCGAGCGCGAGGTCGCCGAGGCGGCGCTGCAGCGGCTGTCGGCGCCGGCGGCCTTCGACACCGAGCGCTTCCTGCAGGGCGACGCGCAGCTCCTGGGCCTCACCATCGACGATGACTGCCCGATCGTGAACACGCCGCTGCGCCAGCTCTCCGACCTGTTCTCGACCCTGCGCGCGGTGGTGGTGGGCGTGCGCCGTGAGGGCACCCTGTTTGCGCCCGAGCCGCGCGACCAGCTTTTCGCCGGCGATTCCTGCTACGTCATCGTGCATCGCGAGGACATCCGCCGCACCCTCGAGATTTTCGGCAAGTCGCTGCGCAAGCAGGAGCGGGTGGTGGTGATCGGCGGCGGCAATGTGGGCCTCGCGGTGGCCAGCGCGCTCGAGAAGCGCGCCGAGCGCATCCGTGCCAAGGTGATCGAACGCGACCGCAAGCGCGCCGAGCGCGCCGCCGACGCGCTTGAGCGCACCATCGTGCTGCATGGTGACGGGCTCGACGCCGCGCTGCTCTCCGAGGCCGGGATCGACCGCGCCGACGCGGTGCTCTGCGTCACCGACGACGACAAGACCAACATGCTGGCGGCGGTGCGTGCCAAGGCGGCGGGCTGCCCGATGGCCATCGCGCTGGTCAACGATCCCACCATGGTTCCGCTGATGGATCCGCTCGGGGTCGATGCCTATATCAACCCACGCTCCACCACGGTGAGCTCGATCCTGCGCCACATCCGCCACGGGCGGGTGCGCTCGGTCTATTCGATCGGCGATGCCGAGGCCGAGGTGATCGAGGCCGAGGTGCTCTCGACCTCGTCGCTGGCGGGCAAGATGATCCGCGAGATCGATTTCCCCGAGGGTGTGCTCGTGGGGGCGGTGCGCAAGGGCGACAAGGTGGTCAAGATCACCGGCGATCTGCGCATCGAGGATGGCGACCGCGTGGTGATCTTCGCGCTGGCCAAGGACGTGGCGCAGGTCGAGCGGCTGCTCCAGGTCTCGATCGATTTCTTCTAGGCCGATGCGCGCGCTTGTCCGAACGCCGCTGATCCTGCTGTTGACCGGGATCGTCTGCGCCTCGATGATTTTCCCGGCGGCGGTGGCGCTGGCGCAGGAAGAGTTCCACGACGCCCGCAGCTTCTTTTATGCCGCCATCGTGGGGCTGGTGCTGACGGTGCTGGTGGCCATCGCGCAGGCCACGCGGCGGCACAACAACAACCCCTCGCGCCAGCTCTTCGCGCTGATGGGGGCCTTTGTGCTGCTGCCGGCGATCATGGCGGTGCCCTTTCACGAGGCGGTGCGCAACACCAGTTTTCTCAACGCCTTCTTCGAGATGGTCTCGAGCTTCACCACCACCGGCGCCACGCTGTTCGACGCGCAGCGCCTGTCGGATGCCGAGCATCTGTGGCGCGCGCAGGTGGGATGGCTCGGCGGGCTGCTGATGTGGGTGGCCGCCGCTGCGATCCTTGCGCCGCTGACGCTCGGCGGCTTCGAGATCACCGCCCGGGGGGAGCCGGGGCAGAGCGTCGATGCCGGTGCAGCGCGTCGCGACATGTCGGACCCGGCCGAGCGGCTCTCGGTCACCGCGCGCATGCTGGTGCCGATCTATTGCGGGCTGACGCTGGCCCTCTGGATCATGCTTATGGTGGCAGGCGACCCGCCGCTGCTGGCGGTGAGCCATGCCATGTCGACCATGGCGACCTCGGGCATCTCGCCGGTGTCGGCGCCGCTGAGTGCGCCGTCGGGCCTCGCTGGCGAAATGATCGTGTTCTGCTTCCTGTTCTTCGCGCTGTCGCGCCTCACCTTCTCCGGCGATACCGGCGCCTCCTACCGGCCCGGCCTGCGCGAGGATCCCGAGTTCCGCATGGGGCTGGCGCTGGCCATCGTGGTGCCGGCGCTGCTGTTCCTGCGCCACTGGATCGCCGCCTTCGACGTGGGCGAGGAGCAGAACCTGCTGCTCGGGCTGCGGGCGCTCTGGGGCGGCATCTTCACCGCGCTGTCCTTCCTGTCGACCACCGGCTTTGTCAGCGCCGACTGGGCTGAGGCGCGGAGCTGGTCCGGGCTCGAGACCCCGGGGCTGATGCTGATGGGTCTGGCGATCATGGGCGGCGGCGTGGCGACCACCGCCGGAGGGGTAAAGCTGTTGCGGATCTACGCGCTGTTCCTGGCGGGCAAACGCGAGCTCGAAAAGCTGGTGCACCCGCATTCGGTCGGCCATTCCGGCATCATGGCGCGGCGCATGCGGCGGCAGGGGGCGTTCATCGCCTGGGTCTTCTTCATGATGTTCGCCATGTCGATCGCCGCCTTTTCTCTGATCTTCAGCCTGTTCGGGCTGGATTTCGAGAATGCCATGGTGCTCACCATCGCGGGCCTCACCAATTGTGGCCCTCTGGTGCGCGCAGCCGCCGAGATGCCGGTCGACCTGGCCGGGCTGAGCGGCGGCGCCAAGCTCACCTTCAGCGCCGCCATGGTGCTCGGACGGCTGGAGCTTCTCGCCATCATCGTGCTGCTCACCCCCGGTCTCTGGCGCGACTGACGCCGGCGCAACCGACCGCAGCGCCGGATTCCGTGACGTTCCCCCGGCTGCTGCGACGGCAGGCGTTGCTGCATCCGCTTCGGGCAGACGGCGAAAACGCGCGTGGCATCGAAGCTACGGCCCTATTTTTGCACTGGAAGTTCCGTTGCACGCGATACATACTCGCTCAGACGAGGGAAGGCCGCGACGCGGCAAAGGGCAAGAATAAAGGCAATTTCAATGGCTTCGGACAGACAGAACCTGCAGGATGCATTCCTTAATCACGTCCGCAAAACCAAGGTTCCGGTTACAGTTTTTCTGATCAACGGCGTCAAACTTCAGGGTGTGATCACCTGGTTTGACAATTTCTGCGTGCTGCTGCGCCGTGATGGCCAGTCCCAGCTTGTCTACAAGCATGCGATCTCGACCATCATGCCGTCGCAGCCGATCAACCTCTATGACGGCGACGGCAACGATTGAAAGAACACGCAACGCATGTGACCCGCGCCTGGGTCCTGCATCCTGACATCCGCTCGGACCGGGATCGGCGCGACGCGGATATGGCCCTCGAGGAAGCCGTGGCGCTCGCCGCCGCGCTTCCCGACCTGGAGATCGTCGGCAGCGCCGTTGTGCCGCTGCGCGATCCCCATCCCGGACATCTCTTCGGCACCGGCAAGATCGAGGAACTGCGCCAGCAGATCCACGACGCCGAGGTCGAGCTTGTGCTGGTCGACGGCCCGGTGTCCCCGGTGCAGCAACGCAATCTCGAGAAGGAATGGAAGGTCAAGCTGCTCGACCGCACCGGCCTGATCCTCGAGATCTTCTCCGACCGCGCCGCCACCCGCGAGGGGGTCTTGCAGGTCGAGATGGCGGCGCTGAGCTACCAGAGAACCCGGCTGGTCCGCGCCTGGACCCACCTCGAGCGCCAGCGTGGCGGGCTCGGCTTCGTCGGCGGCCCCGGCGAAACCCAGATCGAGGCCGACCGGCGCGCCATCGACGAGCAGCTCGTGCGGCTGCGCCGTCAGCTCGAGCGCGTGGTCAAGACCCGCGACCTGCACCGCAAGGCGCGCGCCAAGGTGCCGTTCCCGATCGTGGCGCTGGTGGGCTACACCAACGCCGGCAAGTCGACGCTTTTCAACCGGCTCACCGGGGCCGAGGTCATGGCCAAGGACATGCTCTTCGCCACGCTCGACCCGACCATGCGCGCGGTGAAGCTGCCGACCGGCATCGATGTGATCCTGTCCGACACGGTGGGCTTCATCTCCGACCTGCCGACCGAGCTTGTCGCGGCCTTCCGCGCCACGCTCGAGGAGGTGCTGGCGGCCGACATCATCGTGCATGTGCGCGACATCTCGCATCCCAACACCGAGGAACAGGCGACGGACGTGGCCGCGATCCTCGACTCCCTGGGCGTGAACGAGGAGGTGCCGCTGGTCGAGGTCTGGAACAAGACCGACCGCCTGGCACCCGACGAGCATGACGCTGTGCTGCAACGCGCCGCGCGCGAGGAGCACATCTTCGCGGTCTCCGCGATCACCGGCGAGGGGCTCGACACCATGCTCGAGGCCATCACCGAGCGGCTGCAGGGCGAGACCCTCGAGGAGGAGCTGCACCTTGCGTTCTACGACGGCAAGCGCCGTTCTTGGCTGTTCAAGAAGGGGCTGGTGCAGAGCGAGGCGCAGGACGAGGACGGCTTTGTGCTGCAGGTGCGCTGGTCCGCCAAGGACCGCGCCCAGTTCGAAACCCTCTGAGACCGGGCGGGGCTGGCGCGGTGCTTGCGGCGTGCTAGCCTCTGGCTCGACAGATCAGACAGACGGAACCCGACTATGGCCGAGCACAGCCGAGTGACCGCGTGGTTCATCGACGGCCCGCGGCTGATGGCGTGGTCCGACGTGGCGGTGATGATGTTGGCGGTGGCGCTGCCGCCGCTGGTGGCGGTGCTGGCCTTCGGCCCCATCGGCATGGCGGCCTTTGCAGCGGCGATGCCGGCCCATGTCGCGGCGCGCGAGGGCGGGGCGCCGGTGGCGCTGCTCGCCACGCTGGCCACCGGGCTCGGCGGCATGGTGGCGATCGGCGATCCGGTCATGGCGCTGATGGTGGCCGGCTGCCTCGCGGCGATGACCGCCATCGCGGCGCATCACCGGCTGGCGCGGCCTGCGATGCGGGCGCTGCTGACCTGGACGCTGTTCACCTCGCCGCTCATCCCCTCCGACAACCTGCCGCTGCTCTTCGCGATCTATCTCGGCGGCATGGTCTGGAGCATCTCCGTCACCTCGCTGGCGCGCAAAGTCGGCGTGCCTGACCCGCCGGAGCGGGTCAGTCGGGTCTACAGCTTCACCTTCGGGGTGATCTTCGGGATCGGGCTGGTGAGCGCGGTCTGGCTCGGCCAGCGCGCCTTCGGCACGCATGGCTTCTGGCTGCCGCTGACCTTCGTGATCCTGTCGATGCCGCCCTATGGCGCACTGTTCTCGCGCAGCCTGATCCGCACGCTGGCGACGCTGCTGGGGGCCGCCGCGTCGGTGGCGCTGACGCTGCTGTCGCCGCCCGACTGGCTGACCATCGCGCTGGCGCTGGCCTGCTTCCCCATTGCCTTCCGCTTCATCCCGCGCAGCTCCTTCGTGGGCACAGCGCTGCTGACCTTCACCATCCTCGAGATGCTGTCGCTGATCTCGGATATCGACGTGCTGGCGGTGGAGCGGGTCGAGACGGTGATCCTCGCCAGCCTGATGACTCTCGGCCTCGGGCTGGTGGCGGCGGCGGCGCTCTGGGTGCTCAAGCGGGATGCTTTGCGCGAGATCACCGGCCGCGATCAGGGCTGAGCCGGGCGCTCAGCTGGCGAAGAGCGGCCGCTCGGGCGCGAGGAGCCGCCGTGCCGCGAGATAGCGCGCCGCCTGCCGTCGCGACGGCTCGGTCGGGGTGTTGGCCCAGACCCCGAGCGCGAACAGCCGTTGCAGGAAGATCACCGCCTCCGGCGTGCTCCCGACCGGCCCGTAGCCCCGTGAGAGCGCCGCGGCGTGATCCTCGAGCGCCTCGGGATCGTCCGACAGCGCCAGCGCGTCGATCAGCAGCGCCACAAGGTCGCGCAGCGGCTCGTCGGGTTTGTCGTTCTCGAAATCCAGCCCCACCAGCCCGTCGCGCGTGGCGATGAGATTGGCCAGATGCAGGTCGCGATGGGTCACCGCACGCATCGAGGGCGTGCCGCGCACGGCGCGGAACATCGTCTCGAGCCGCGCCACCTCACCCCGGAACGCGCCGATCTCGGGGATCTCCCGCGCGCCGCTTTCGTGCTGCTCGAGCAGCCGGTGCAGCCAGGCGATCTGCCCCTTGGGCCGGAACGGGTGGGCCTCGCGGGTCAGCCCGTGAAACCGACCGAGCCAGTGCCCGGCCGCCTTTAGCCGCCGCGCGGCCTCGTTCGGTGAGAGCCTTGGCAGCAGCGCCGCAAGGCTCGGCCCGTCCGCATAGGCCATGCCCACGACCCGCCGCGCCTCGTCATAGAACAGCACCTCAGGCGCGCCCTCGGGCCAATCCGCAACGACAGCGCGCTGACGCGCCGCCTGAGCGCGGGCCTTCTCGGCGGAGGCGGGCGCATAGACCTTGACCACCAGCCGCTCGTCGCGCGCGCAGGCGCAGAACACCTGCGCGCGCTGCGCAGTTTCGGTGTTCTTCAGGCAGCCAAGCCCGAACTCCACGCCGGGTCGCAGCTCGGCCAGCGCGGCGCGCGCAATCCCACGCGCGTCGGCCGGCGCAAGATGGGTCTCGCCGAGAGTCTTCCCGCTCATTCCGGCAGCAGCCGCGTCACCCCGATCGAGGCCGCCCGCGCGAGATCGGCGTCGAGCGACATGGGGATGTACTCGCCGCGCCGCCAGAGCGTGCCGAGATCGTCGTAATGGCGCGACAGGAAATGCCCCGATTGCCCGGTCGACGAGATGAAGACCGACGAATCCGGATCGGCGAAATCATAGACGCCGCGATAGGTGGCGGCGTGGATGTTGAGGAACGGCTCCGGGTCGCGGCCCGAAGTGCGGCCGCGCTCAAGGGTGAAATCGCCGCCGCTGGTGTTCTGCCGGATGTTGACGAAATGGCGCAGCACCGGGATCTCGCCCAGCACCGAATGCGCGTGCAGCGCCTGATGCGCGTCGCCCCAGCGCAGGCTTTCGAGCGATCCGCCATAGGTCTCGCCGATCCACACCAGCGCGTCGTCGAGCGATTGCCGCGCGATGTCGCTGCAGCTCTCGACCACCACCGAGCGGATCACGTCGCACCAGACCGCGGCGCCGTCGACATTGCGGAACACCCGCTCGATGAACAGCGGCTCGACGTGGTTGAACTTCTCCGCCAGCGGCCCGAGCTCGTCGCGGATCAGCCGCTCCTGCAGCGCCCGCAGCCAGGCGGCGTAGATCAGCGGCTCGGGCAGGTGCTCGTTCATCTCGCCGTTCCAGTTGGCGAGCAGGTCGAGCGCCTGCTGGCGGCGGCGCTCCGGGGTGCCGTCGGGCGCCGCCTCGCCGGTGTACCACAGGTCGCGCCCGATCAGCGGCAGCAGGGTGCGCGCCGCAGGCGAAACGGTGTCGAGCTGGGCCTCGATAAAGCTGTCGCGGGTGTGCACCTGCCGCCCCTGCATCAGCTGGGTCCAGCGCTGCACGCGCTGGCTGTCGCCCCAGTCGTAGCTGACATGCAGCGGGAAGGGGCGGTCGATGATCTTGTTGTTGGTGTTGCCGACAATGCCGCCGGCGGGCTCGGTCCAGACCGGGTTGGCGCTGTCGGGCAGGGTGCTTTGCCAGCGGTTGGCTTCGATCCAGCCGGGCGAGGGCAGGCGGCCCTGGCTCTGATGCGCCGGATCGCGCGCCGGCATCGCGCCGATGAGCTTCATGGCGATGCTGTCGCGGTCGATCAGCGTCAGCATCTGCGACGGCGCGACGAAGCGCCCGCTGCTCTCCAGCGCCTCCTCGACGCTGCCGGCGCGCATCAGCCCGATGGCGGCGCTCATCGAGCTGTCCTCCTCCGACAGCGCCGTCCAGCTCAGGCTCACCACGTGGCCCGGGGGCGTGATGGTCTCGAGATCGAAGCGGGTGCGCGGCAGCACGGGGCCGTTCTCGGTCCAGCGCAGAGTGACGGTGACCGGGGTGTCGTCCTTGATCTCGATGATCGAGCGCCGCGTGCGGAAGCGCGCCCAGCCCTCGGGGGTGCGGTACTGCTCGGAATTCTCGGGGTTCAGCTCCTCGATATGCAGGTCCTGGTCGTCGAGATAGGAGGAGGTCAGCCCCCAGGCGAGATCCTGCGAGCGCCCGAGCATCACCGCCGGCACGCCGGGGATGGTGCCGCCGATGACGCCGCCGCCCGAAAGCTGGAGCCGGGCGAGATACCAGGTCGAGGGGGCGGTGAGGCCGAGATGCGGATCGTTGGCCAGCAGCGTGCCGCCGCCCGC
>NZ_JBYNAH010000165.1:0-12063 GCF_059781815.1 Salipiger sp.
CCTGTCTTCTTCTGGCTGAAAATATCCTGCGGGGGGTCCGGGGGGCGCAAAGCCCCCCGGTCCGGCGCGCGTCAAGGCGCGCCAGGCTCAGGCGTAGCGCGCGCCCTCGGGCTCGCGCACGGCGTAGCTCTCGATGGTGTAGCGGATCTTGCGGCCCTCGCCCTCCTGCCGCACCACGCGGAAGCCCGGCTCCTCGGCGGGGCGGTTGACGATAAAGCTCATGCGGATCGATTCCCAGCCGGCGCTGGCGTCGAAGGCCAGCACGCGGATGTATTTCGAGCCGTGCTCCTTGCGGCACTCGTTGACCTCGAAGACCACCGCCGCGGCGTCGGGATTGTCGAACATCGGGTGGCCCCACATCTCCCAGTAGCTGTTCCGCGGGTGCGGATCGTCGGTGTATTCCACCGAGACCGCCCAGCCATTGTCGATGGCGTATTGCGCCTGGGTGCGGATGTCGTCGTCGGTGAGGTCCGGGAGAAAGCTGAACTGGCCCTGTCTCAGTCGCATGTCGTGTCCTTTCGGGTGATCGGGCTCATGGCCCGTGAAACGGTAAGGGGGAGGGGGCGCGGATGCGCCCCCGCGCGGGCTCACATCGAGACTTCCGGCGTCGGCGCGAAGTCCGGCGCGTCGGTCGAGGCGTAGTCGAAGGTGACGTCCTTCCAGGTGTCGAGCGCCTGCTTCAGCGGCGTGCAGGTGCGGGCCGCGTCGCGCAGGATGTCCTCGCCCTCGTTCCAGATGTCGCGCCCGGCGTTGCGGGCGAAGACCATCGCCTCGAGCGCCACGCGGTTGGCCGTGGCGCCGGCCTGGATGCCGTGCGGGTGGCCGATGGTGCCGCCGCCGAACTGCAGCACCACGTCCTCGCCGAGGTAGGTGAGCAGCTGGTGCATCTGGCCGGCATGGATGCCGCCCGAGGCCACCGGCATCATCTTGTTGAGCGAGGCCCAGTCCTGGTCGAAGAAGATGCCGTTCTCCAGCGCCATCGGGTTATATTCCTCGCGGAAGATGTCGTAATAGCCCTTGGTCGTCGCCGGATCGCCCTCGAGCTTGCCGACGACGGTGCCGGCATGCAGGTGGTCGACGCCGGCAAGGCGCATCCACTTGGCGATCACCCGGAACGACACCCCGTGCGAACGCTGGCGGGTGTAGGTCGAGTGGCCGGCGCGGTGCAGGTGCAGGATCATGTCGTTGTCACGCGCCCACTTGGCCATCGACTGGATCGCGGTGTAGCCGATCACCAGGTCGATCATGATGATCACCGAGCCCAGCGACTTGGCGAACTCGGCACGCTCGTACATCTCCTCCATGGTGGCGGCGGTGACGTTGAGATAGGTGCCCTTGACCTCGCCGGTGGCGGCGGAGGCGCGGTTCACCGCCTCCATGCAGTAGAGGAACCGGTCGCGCCAGTGCATGAAGGGCTGGCTGTTGATGTTCTCGTCATCCTTGGTGAAATCGAGCCCGCCCTTCAGCGCCTCATAGACCACCCGGCCATAGTTGCGCCCCGAGAGGCCGAGCTTGGGCTTCACCGTGGCGCCGAGCAGCGGGCGGCCATAGACGTTGAGGCGCTCGCGCTCGACCACGATGCCGGTCGCGGGGCCCTGGAAGGTCTTCACGTAGGCGGTGGGCAGGCGCATGTCCTCGAGGCGCAGCGCCTTCAGCGGCTTGAAGCCGAAGACGTTGCCGATGATCGAGGCGGTCAGGTTGGCGATCGAGCCGCCCTCGAACAGGTCGAGATCATAGGCGATATAGGCAAAGTACTCGCCCTCGCTGTTGGGCACCGGATCGACCCGGTAGGCCTTGGCGCGGTACTTGTCGCAGGCGGTGAGCCGGTCGGTCCAGACCACGGTCCAGGTCGCGGTAGAGCTCTCGCCGGCCACTGCGGCGGCGGCCTCGACCGCATCCACGCCATCCTGCGGGGTGATCCGGAACAGCGCGATGACGTCGGTGTCCTTGGGGGTGTAATCCGGCTCCCAGTAGCCCATCTGGGCATATTTCATCACGCCCGCGCTGTAGCGTTTCTTGGCGTCGGTCACGGTCTTGGCATCGTCCAGCATGGTTTTCTCCTCCTCTGGATGTCGTCTGTCAGGTGGCGTCAGGCGGCGTTGGCCGCGGCAATCTGCGGATCGAGCGCCCCGCTGGCGTAGCGGCTCGCCATGTCGTCGAGCGAGACGGGCTTGATCTTCGAAGCCTGCCCGGCGGTGCCGAAGCGCTCGAACCGGTCGCGGCAGAGCGCGCGCAGCTCCTCCATCGCGGGCGCGTTGAACTTGCGCGGGTCGAACTCCTCGGGCTTTTCCTGCGCGATCCGGCGGTACTGGCCGGTCATCGCCATGCGGCAGTCGGTGTCGATATTGACCTTGCGCACGCCCATGCGGATGCCGCGCTCGATTTCCTCGACCGGCACGCCGTAGGTCTGCGGCATGTGCCCGCCATTGGCGTTGATCAGGTCCTGCAGCGCCTGCGGCACCGAGCTCGAGCCGTGCATCACCAGATGGGTGTTGGGCAGCTTCTCGTTGATCCGGCGGATGGTCTCCATCGACAGGATGTCGCCGTCGGGCTTGCGTGTGAACTTGTAGGCGCCGTGCGAGGTGCCGCAGGCGATGGCCAGCGCGTCGCACTTGGTGGCCATGACGAAATCGACCGCCTGATCGGGATCGGTCAGAAGCTGGTCGTGGCTGAGCTTGCCCTCGGCGCCCGAGCCGTCCTCGGCGGCGGCCTCGCCGGTCTCGAGGCTACCCAGCACACCAAGCTCGCCCTCGACCGAGGCGCCGACCGCGTGGGCGGCCTTGGTGACGCGGCGGGTGATCTCGACATTGTACTCGTAGGAGGCGGGGGTCTTCATGTCCTCCTCGAGCGAGCCGTCCATCATGACGCTGGTAAAGCCGTGGCGGATCGCCGAGAGGCAGGTGGCGTCGTTGTTGCCGTGGTCCTGATGCATAACGATGTGGTTGGACGGGAACATCTCGGCCAGCGCCTGCACCATGTGGCGAAGCATGATGTCGCCGGCATAGCTCCGAGCCCCGCGCGAGGCCTGCAGGATGACCGGCGCGTCGCAGGCCTCGGCCGCCTCCATGATGGCGAGGCCCTGCTCCATGTTGTTGATGTTGAAGGCGGGCACGCCGTAGCCGTTCTCGGCCGCGTGATCTAGCAATTGTCTCAGCGTTATCAGTGCCATGGTCGGTCCTCCCTCAGGCCGCTTGCTTGGGCGCGCAAAGCGCCGCGATGCCGGGCAGCGTCTTGCCTTCCAGCCATTCCAGGAATGCCCCACCTGCGGTGGAGACATAGGTGAAGTCGTCGGTGACCCCGGCTGCGTTGAGCGCCGCGACGGTGTCGCCGCCGCCCGCCACGGTGACCGCGCGGCTCTCGAAGCTGAGCGCCGCCGCCTTGCGCGCCACCGCCACGGTGGCGGCGTCGAAGGGCGGGATCTCGAACGCGCCGAGCGGGCCGTTCCAGAGGATGGTGTGGGCGTGGTTGAGCCGCGCCATGAAGGCCTCGGCCGATTGCGGCCCGGCATCGAGGATCATCGCGTCGGCCGGGCACTGGTCGGCGGGCACCGTCTCGCAGGGGGCGCCGGCGGCGAACTCGCGGGCGACGACCACGTCCTCGGGCAGCAGGATCTCGCAGCCCGCGGCCTCGGCCAGCGTCTCGATCTGGCGCACGGTGGCGACCTGATCGGCCTCGTGCAGCGATTTCCCCATCCGGTAGCCACGGGCATAGAGGAAGGTGTTGGCCATGCCGCCGCCGATGATCACCGCGTCGAGCTTGCCGACGAGGTTCTTCAGCACCGAGATCTTGGTCGAGACCTTGGCGCCGCCGACCAGCGCCACCGAGGGGCGCTCGGGCGCCTCGAGCGCCTGGGTCAGCGCGGTCATCTCCTCGACCAGCAGTGGGCCGGCATAGGCGGGCAAGAGCCCGGCGACGGCGGCGGTGGAGGAATGCGCCCGGTGGGCGCAGGAGAAGGCGTCGTTGACATAGAGATCGCCCAGCCGCGCCAGCTCGGCGGCGAAGACCGGATCGTTGGCGGTCTCGCCGGGGTTGTAGCGCAGGTTCTCGCAGAGCAGCACCTCGCCGTCGCGCAGCTGCTGCGACAGCAGCACGGCGCTGTCGGTGGCGCAGTTGTCGGAGAACCGCACCGGCACGCCGAGCGCCTCGGAAAGCGCCGGGCGCAGCTTGTCGACCGAGAAGGACGGGTCGAGCTCGTTGGGCCTGGGGCGGCCGAAATGGGTCAGGATGACCAGCCGGGCGCCTTTGGCCAGCAGCGGCTTCATGCCCTCGGCAAAGCGGGTGATGCGGGTGGCGTCGGAGACCCGGCCGCCCTCCATCGGCACGTTCAGGTCGGCGCGCACCAGCAGGCGCTTGCCCGCGACCTCTGCCTCGGTGATCGGGGTGACGCGCATCACAGCAGCCCTCCCATCGCGACGGCGGTGTCGGCCATGCGGTTCGAGAAACCCCACTCGTTGTCATACCACGACAGGATGCGGACCATGCGGCCGTCCATCACCTTGGTCTGGTCCATGTGGAAGACCGAGGAATGCGGGTTGTGGTTGAAGTCGATCGAGACGTTGGGGGCGTCGGTATAGCCGAGAATGCCCTTGAGCGGCCCGTCCGCGGCGGCGCGGATCGTGGCGTTGACCTCGTCGACCGAGGTGTCCTTCGCCGCCTCGAAGACAAGATCGACCACCGAGACGTTGGGCGTCGGCACCCGGATCGCCACGCCGTCGAGCTTGCCGTTAAGCTCGGGCAGGACGAGGCCCACGGCCTTGGCGGCGCCAGTGGAGGTGGGGATCATCGACTGCGCCGCGGCGCGGGCGCGGTAGAGATCGGAATGCATGGTGTCGAGCGTCGGCTGGTCGCCGGTGTAGCTGTGGATCGTGGTCATGAAGCCCTTCTCGATGCCGATGGCGTCGTTCAGCGCCTTGGCCACCGGCGAGAGGCAGTTGGTGGTGCAGGACGCGTTCGAGACCACGAGGTCTTCGGCGGTCAGCGTGTCGTGGTTGACGCCGTAGACGATGGTCTTGTCGGCGCCTGCCGCCGGGGCCGAGACCAGCACCCGCTTGGAGCCGTTCTTCAGGTGCAGCGCCGCCTTGTCGCGGGCGGTGAAGATGCCGGTGCATTCCAGCGCGATATCGACATCGCCCCAGGGCAGGGCGGCGGGATCGCGCTCGGCGGTGACCTTGATCGGGCCGCGGCCCAGATCGATGCTGTTGCCCGAGACCGTGACCTCGCCGGGGAAGCGCCCGTGCACGCTGTCATAGCGCAGCAGGTGGGCGTTGGTCTCGACCGGGCCGAGATCGTTGATGGCGATCACCTCGATATCGGTGCGGCCCGATTCCGCGATGGCGCGGAGCACATTTCGCCCGATACGGCCGAAGCCGTTTATCGCAACCGTGACAGTCATTGATGTCCCTTTGTCTTTTATTTCAGGTCTTTGGCGAGGCCGGCAACGGCCTCTGCGGTGATGCCGAAATGGCGGTAGAGGTCACTTGCCGGGGCCGAGGCGCCAAAGCCGGTCATCCCGACAAAGCCGTCCTCGGGCCGCAGCATCAGATCCCAGCCCTGCCGGATGGCGGCCTCGATGCCGATGCGCGGGGCGTCGCCCAGCACCGCGGCGCGGGCCTCGGGCGTTGCCTCTGCGAAAAGCTCGAAGCAGGGGGCCGAGACCACGGCGGCGCTGATGCCCTCGGCCTCCAGCAGGTCGGCGGCGGCAAGCGCGATCTCGACCTCGGAGCCGGTGGCGATCAGGGTCACGTCGCGCCGGGCGTGTTCACGCAGCACATAGGCGCCGCGGGCGGTGAGATTGGTGTCGGTGTGGCGGGTGCGCGCCGTGGGCAGCCCCTGACGCGACAGCGCAAGCGTGCTCGGGCGGTCGGTCTCGGTCATGGCGATCTGCCAGGCCTCGGCGGTCTCGACCGCGTCGGCGGGGCGGAACACGAGGTGGTTGGGCATGGCGCGCAGGGAGGCGATGGTCTCGACCGGCTGGTGGGTCGGGCCATCTTCGCCGAGGCCGATGCTGTCATGGGTCATGACATAGACCACCGGGACCCCCATCAGCGACGACAGCCGCATCGCGGGCCGGCAGTAATCGGCGAAGGCAAGGAAGGTGCCGCCGTAGGGCTTCAGCCCGCCATGCAGCGCAATGCCGTTCATCGCCGCCGCCATGCCATGCTCGCGGATGCCGTAATGGATGTAGCTGCCGGCATAATCGCCCGGTGTCACCGGGCTTTGCCCCTTGGTTTTCGTGTTGTTCGAGCCGGTGAGGTCGGCAGAGCCGCCGACGGTGTTGGGCAGGGTGCCGTTGACCACCTCGAGCGCCATTTCGCTGGCCTTGCGGGTCGCGACCTTGGGGGCATCGGTCGAGAGCCGGTGCTTGTAGGCGCAGATCGCCGCCTCGAGCGCCGTCTTGTCCGCCGGGCCATGGGCGGCGCGGAAGGCATCGGCGTTGGGGCTGTCGAAGAGGCGCCGGCTCCACTCGGCGCGGGCGGAGGCGCCGCGCGCCGCCACCGCGCGCCAGCCGTCGCGGACCTCGGCGGGGATCTCGAACGGCGCGTGCGGCCAGCCGAGCGCCTCGCGGGTGGCGGCGATCTCGTCGGCGCCGAGCGGCGAGCCGTGCACGTTGTGCGTGCCCTGCATGTTCGGAGCGCCGAAGCCGATGATCGTCTTGCAGGCGATCAGGGAGGGTCTGGCTTCGGCGCGGGCCGCCTCGATGGCGGCGGCAACGGCATCCTTGTCGTGCCCGTCGACGGCCTGCACGTGCCAGCCTGCGGCCGTGAACCGTGCTTTCTGGTCGGTGGAGGTAGAGAGGTCCGTCCCGCCGTCGATGGTTATGCCGTTGTCGTCCCAGAAAACGATGAGCCGCGACAGCTGCAGGTGCCCGGCAAGGTCGATCGCCTCGTGGCTGATGCCCTCCATCAGGCAGCCGTCGCCGGCAATGACATAGGTGAAGTGATCGACCAGCGCGTCGCCGAAGCGGGCGTTCATCATGCGCTCGGCCAGAGCCATGCCGACCGCGGTCGAAATGCCCTGACCGAGCGGTCCCGTGGTGGTCTCGATGCCCTTGGCGTGGCCGTATTCGGGGTGCCCCGCGGTGCGGCTGCCAAGCTGGCGGAAGCGCTTGAGCTGCTCGATGGGCATGTCGTCATAGCCCAGCAGGTGGTTGATCGCGTAGACCAGCATCGAGCCGTGCCCGGCGCTCATCACGAAGCGGTCGCGGTCGGGCCAGCTGTGGTCCCTCGGGTCGACGCTCATGAAGCGGTTGAACAGCACGGTGGCGACGTCGGCCATGCCCATCGGCGCGCCGGGATGGCCCGAGTTCGCCGCCTGCACCGCATCCATGGCAAGGGCGCGGATGGCGTTGGCCATGAGGTCTTCGGTGGTGGTGGGGATCGCTTGCTGAATGGTCATCGAAAGGGCTCCTTCAGGCACGCTTGGATTCATGGACGAGGCGCTGGACCATCGGCGTGAAGATCAGCTGCATGGCGAGATCCATCTTGCCGCCCGGGATGACGATCGAGTTGGCCCGGCTCATCCACGAGTTCTGGATCATCGAGGTCAGGTAGGGGAAATCGATGCCCCGCGGGTTCTTGAAGCGGATCACCACGAGGCTCTCGTCGGCGGTGGGGATCCAGCGGGCGATGAACGGGTCTGACGTGTCGACCACCGGCACGCGCTGGAAATTGACATCGGTTTCAACGAATTGCGGGCAGATGCAGTGCACGTAGGCGTGCATCCGGCGCAGGATGGTGTCGGTCACCGCCTCGGTGGTGTAGCCGCGGCTGGCCTTGTCGCGGTGGATCTTCTGGATCCACTCGAGATTGATCACCGGCACCACGCCGATCTTCAGATCGGCCAGTGCCGAGAGGTTGACCTCGTCATTCTTCACCGCGCCGTGCAGGCCTTCGTAGAACAGCAGGTCGCTGTCATCGGCAAAGGGCTTCCAGTCGGTGAAATGGCCCGGCGGGGTGCCGTGGCGCTCGGCTTCCTTGTCGTCGTGGATGTAGTGGCGGGTGCGGCCGGTGCCGGTTTCGCCATAGGTGCGGAAGATGCTCTCGAGCTCGCCGAGCTCGTTGGCATCGTAGGAGAAATGCGAGAACGTCTCGTCGCCGGCGGCCTTGCGGCCTTCGAGCTCGGCCTTCATGTCGGCGCGGTTGAAGCGGTGGAAGGCGTCGCCTTCGATCGACACGGCGCTGATGCCCTCGCGGCGGAAGATCTGGTCGAAGGTGGCCTTGACCGTGGTGGTTCCCGCGCCCGAGGAGCCGGTGACCGAGATGATGGGGTGTTTCTTGCTCATGGATTCTTCCTGGGGGCTTCCCTGACGGGTCTCAGACGCGGAACAGGCCGCGGTGGCCGAAGAGGGCGGAGACTTCCTGCTCGGGCAGGTCGTGATAGGCGGTGACGCGGTCGACCTTGGTGGCCGAACCGAAGACAAAGGGCGTGCGGGCGTGCAGGCTCGCGGGCGTCTTGTCGAGGATGCGGGTGGTGGCGTCGGTGGCGCGGCCCTGCGCCTGCTCGACCAGCATCGCGATGGGGGCGCATTCGTAGACCATGCGCAGGCGGCCGTCGGCATAGCCGGGGCGGTCGTCGCGCGGGTAGAGGAACAGCCCGCCGCGAACGAGGATGCGGTGGGTCTCGGCCACCAGCGAGGCGATCCAGCGCATGTTGAAGTTCTTGGCACGCGGCCCCTCGCTGCCGGCGAGGCAGTCGTCGATATAGGCGCGCACGGGCTTGGACCAGTGCCGGTAGTTCGAGGCGTTGATGGCGAACTCGGTGCTCTCGTCCGAGATCGTCAGGCGGCTGTTGACCAGCGTGAAGAGCCCGCTCTCGGGGTCGAGCACGTAGTCCTGCACGCCGTCGCCGAAGGTGACGAGCATCATGCATTGCGGGCCGTAGATGATGTAGCCGGCGGCGATCTGCTCGTGGCCCGGACGCAGGAAGCTCGCCTCGCCGGTCTCGCCGGCCGCGCGGATCGAGAAGATCGTGCCGATCGACACGTTGGTCTCGATGTTGGACGAGCCGTCGAGCGGGTCGATGGCCAGCGCCAGCCGGCCGGACTGGTCGATCTCGATGACGCGGTCCTGCTCTTCCGAGGCGTACCAGCGGATGCCGGTGCCGCGCAGCGCCGCGGCAAAGGCCGCATCCGCCATCACGTCGAGCGCCTTCTGCTGGTCGCCATCGGCATTGTCGCCGACGGCGGCGGCCAGCTGGCCGGCGAGCGGGCCGCGGGCGATGTGCCGGGCGAGATCGAGGCCGACCCGGCCGAGCGCCTCCATGGCGGGTCGCAGACGGGCCGGGATCGGCGCATCGGCGGAATAGGGGTTCCTGTCGGTCATCAAGGCCTCCTCCTCCTCGACGGGTGACTGAGACTTGATCTTCCCGATTGGTGCTTGTTAGAAAATTTAAAACTTCTGATCCCGTTTTAGGAAAAGCTGAATGCGCAGATTGGCCTCGCTGACCTTCAAACAGCTCCGCGCTCTGGAAGCCGTTGAAAGAACAGGATCAATTTCCCGTGCGGCAGAGGAGCTCGGGCTCAGCGCCCCGGCGGTGCATAGCCAGCTCAAGGCGCTGGAGCAGACCTTTGGCTGTGCCATGCTGTCGCGGGAGGGGGCGGGGCCGTTCGCGGCAACGCCCGAGGGCGCGGCGCTTTTGCTCGCGCATGAGCGTGCCGATGCGGGGTTCCGGCTCGCATTGCGCCGAATCGATGCGTTGCAGAAGGGGATGGCCGGGACGGTCGTGCTGGGGGTGGTCTCGACGGGGAAGTACTTTGCGCCGGGCATCGTGGCGCGGCTGCGCAAGGCCTGCCCCGAGATCGAGGTGCTGCTGCAGATCGGCAACCGCGACGCCATCATCACCGCGCTGCAGGACGGCTCACTCGATCTGGCGATCATGGGCCGCCCCCCGCGCGAACCGGTGCTCGACGCGCTGTCGCTTGGCGATCATCCGCATGTGCTGATCGCGCCGCCGGATCACCCGCTGGTGGGGGCCTCCGAGATCACCCCGGATGACCTGCTGAAGGAGACCATCCTGATGCGCGAGCAGGGCTCGGGCACGCGCATCCTCGCGACTCGGTTCCTCGACCGGATCGGCGAGGGCAAGACCTATGAGCGGGCCGAGATGGGCACCAACGAGACCATCAAGCAGGCGGTGATCGCGGGGCTCGGGCTGGCGCTGATCTCGTATCACACGGTGGTGGAGGAGCTGCGCAGCGGGCGGCTGGTGACGCTGGATCTGCCGGGGTTGCCGATCATGCGGCACTGGTTCCTGCTGCATCCGGCCGAGGCGCCGCTCAGCGGGGCGGCGCGCACGGTCTGGCAGTTCATCGCGACTGAGAAGGACAGCTTCCTGCCGCACTGGCCGCCGGAGGGGTGACCCCCAAGATTTTTCGTACGAAAAATCTTGGGGTCAAGAATTTTAGCTAAAATTCTTGGGCGCGCCGCTCAGCCGGCGGGCCCTTTGCGGATGTTGTCGGGCAGCCACGTAGCAAGCTCCGGGAAGGCGATCAGCACGAAGACCATCACCACCATGATCAGGAACATCGGGATCGCCGCCTTGGCGATGAAGTTCATCTCGTGGCCGGTCATGCCCTGCAGCACGAAGAGGTTGAAGCCGATGGGCGGCGTGATCTGCGCCATCTCGACCACCACCACGATGAAGATGCCGAACCAGATGATGTCGATGCCCTGCGCCCGGATCATCGGCTCGACCACCGCCATGGTGAGCACCACCGAGGAGATGCCGTCGAGGAACATGCCGAGGATGATGTAGAACACCAGAAGCGCCATCAGCAGTTCGAATTTCGACAGGTTCCAGCTGGCGATCAGGTCGGCAAGACCGCGAGGGATGCCGGTGAAACCCATCGACAGCGACAGGAACGAGGCGCCGGCGAGGATCAGCGCGATCATCGCCGAGGTGCGCACCGCGCCCATCAGGCTCTCGCTGAAGCTCGACCAGCTCAGCGAGCCTTGCGTCGCGGCGAGGATCAGCGAACCGATGACTCCGAAGGCGGCGGCTTCGGTGGCGGTGGCGATGCCCATGTACATGGAGCCGATCACCACGAGGATCAGGCAGATCACCGGGATCAGGAAGCGCGAGTTCTTGAGCTTTTCGACGAAGCTCATCTTCGGCTCGGGATCGGGGTTGAAGCCCTTCGAGACGAAGGACATCACCGCCACGTAGCCCATGAACATCAGCGCCAGCACGAGCCCGGGGAAGACGCCCGCCATGAAGAGCTTGGTGACGCTCTCGTTGATCGTCACGCCATAGACGATGAGCGTCAGCGAGGGCGGGATCATCAGGCCGAGCGTGGCCGCGCCGGCAAGCGTGCCGATCACCATGGTCTCGGGGTAGTTGCGCTTGCGCAGCTCGGGGATCGACATCTTGCCCACCGTGGTCAGCGTCGCCGCCGAGGAGCCCGAGACCGCGGCAAACACCGTGCAGCCGACGATGTTGGTGTGCACCAGCCCGCCCGGCAGGCGCGCCATCCAAGGGCTGAGGCCGCGGAACATGTCTTCCGACAATCGGGTTCGATAGAGGATCTCGCCCATCCAGATGAACAGCGGCAGCGCGGTCAGTGTCCAGCTCGAGGAGGAGGCCCAGACCTTGGTGATCATGGCGTCGCCCGCGGGGCGCGAGGTGAAGAGCTCCATGCCGACATAGGCCACGCCCATGAGCGCGAGGCCGACCCAGACGCCGGAGCCCAGCAGCAGGAACAGCACGAAGAGGAAGATGGCGATGGGGATCATCTGTTCCATGTCATTCTCCCTGGCTCTGGTCGACAAGATCGGTGGTGATGCCGTGCGACCCGGTGAAGATCAGCCGCACGAGGTGATCCCAGAAGGCGATGGCCAGCAGCACCGTGCCGATCGACATCGAGAGCTGCGGGATCCAGATCGGGGTGGCGTCGAGCCCTTGGCTGAGCTCGTTCCAGCGGTGCGAGATCTGGTTGCCGCGGATGGCGTACCAGGCGAACCAGGTCGAGATCGCGGTGCCCATGCCAAAGCACCAGATCTCGCCCCACCAGCGGAACCGCCCGAGAGCCGAGAGAAACAGCGACACCCGGATATGGGCGCCGTGGTT